>NZ_JBGWAB010000004.1:0-156518 GCF_041862025.1 Streptomyces sp. AB3(2024) | reverse complement strand
CATGAAGGAGAACCTGGAGGAGCTCAACCAGCGCAAGCTCGCCGCCGACTACCCCGTCATCCTCGGCGGCGCCGCCCTCACCCGCGCCTACGTCGAACAGGACCTCCACGAGATCTACGAAGGCGAAGTCCGCTACGCCCGCGACGCCTTCGAAGGACTGCGCCTCATGGACGCCCTCATGGGTATCAAACGCGGCGTCCCCGGCGCCACCCTCCCACCCCTCAAACAGCGCCGGGTGGCCCGGCGCGGCGCCGTCCTCGACGTACGGGAACCCGAACCGGCCGGCCGCTCGGACGTGTCCGTCGACCACCCGGTGCCCGAGCCGCCCTTCCTCGGCACCCGGGTCGTCAAGGGGATCCAGCTCAAGGAGTACGCGGACTGGCTCGACGAGCAGGCGCTCTTCAAGGGCCAGTGGGGCCTCAAGTCGTCCGAGTCGATCGCGGTCGAGGGCCGTCCTCGCCTGCGCGGCTGGCTGGACCGCCTGCACACGGACCGGCTCCTCGAAGCGGCTGTGGTCTACGGCTACTTCCCCTGTGTCTCCAAGGGCGACGACCTGATCGTCCTCGACGAGGACGGGGGCGAGCGGAGCCGGTTCGCCTTCCCGCGCCAGAGCCGCGGCCGCCGCCTGTGCCTCGCGGACTACTTCCGCCCCGAGGACTCCGGAGAGGTCGACGTGGTCGCCCTCCAGGTGGTCACCGTGGGCAGTCGCATCGGCCGGGAGACGGCCCGTCTCTTCGCCGCCGACGCCTATCGCGACTACATGGAACTGCACGGCCTGTCCGTCCAGCTCGCCGAGGCCCTGGCCGAGTACTGGCACGCCCGCGTCCGTACCGAACTGGGCATCGACGGGTCGGACCCGGCCTCGGTCGACGGCATGTTCCGCACCGAGTACCAGGGCTGCCGCTACTCCCTGGGCTACCCGGCCTGCCCCGAACTCGCCGACCGGGCGAAGATCGCCGAGTTGCTCCGGCCGGAGCGGATCGGCGTCCACCTCTCGGAGGAGTTCCAGCTCGACCCCGAGCAGTCCACGGATGCTCTGGTCGTCCACCACCCCGAAGCCAATTACTTCAACGCGGGAGGCCGCAGATGACCTCCGATGCCGGACACCTTCAAGGAGCGCACCGCATGACCGCCGCATTCACGGATTTCAAGGTCGCCGACCTTTCCCTCGCCGCTTTCGGCCGCAAGGAGATCACCCTGGCCGAGCACGAGATGCCGGGTCTGATGTCGATCCGCCGGGAGTACGCCGAGGCGCGGCCGCTGGCCGGCGCGCGGATCACCGGTTCGCTGCACATGACGGTGCAGACCGCTGTCCTGATCGAGACCCTCGTCGCCCTCGGCGCCGAGGTCCGCTGGGTGTCGTGCAACATCTACTCGACGCAGGACCACGCGGCCGCCGCCATCGCCGCCGCCGGGATCCCGGTCTTCGCCTGGAAGGGCGAGACGCTGGAGGAGTACTGGTGGTGCACGGAGCAGGCGCTGACCTGGCCCGGCCACTCCGGCCCGAACATGATCCTCGACGACGGCGGTGACGCCACCCTGCTGGTCCACAAGGGCGTCGAGTACCAGAAGGCCGGCGCGGTCCCGGACCCGTCCACCGCCGACAACGAGGAAATGGCCCTGGTCCTGGGCCTGCTGGCGAAGACCGGCATCGACTGGACGGCCCTCGCGTCCGAGATCCGCGGCGTCACCGAAGAAACCACCACCGGCGTCCACCGCCTCTACGAAATGCACCAGGCCGGCACCCTCCTCTTCCCCGCGATCAACGTGAACGACGCCGTCACCAAGTCGAAGTTCGACAACAAGTACGGCTGCCGCCACTCCCTCATCGACGGCATCAACCGTGCCACCGATGTCCTGATCGGCGGCAAGGTCGCGGTCGTCTGCGGTTACGGCGACGTCGGCAAGGGCTGCGCCGAGTCCCTGCGCGGCCAGGGCGCCCGCGTCATCGTCACCGAGATCGACCCGATCTGCGCCCTGCAGGCGGCGATGGACGGCTACCAGGTCGCCACCCTCGACGACGTCGTGGAGATCGCCGACATCTTCATCACGACCACGGGCAACAAGGACATCATCATGGCCGCCGACATGGCCAAGATGAAGCACCAGGCCATCGTGGGCAACATCGGCCACTTCGACAACGAGATCGACATGGCCGGCCTGGCCAAGATCGAGGGCATCGTCAAGGACGAGGTCAAGCCCCAGGTCCACACCTGGAAGTTCCCCGACGGCAAGGTCCTCATCGTCCTCTCCGAGGGCCGCCTCCTCAACCTCGGCAACGCGACCGGCCACCCGTCCTTCGTGATGTCGAACTCCTTCGCGGACCAGACCCTGGCCCAGATCGAGCTCTTCACCAAGCCCTCGGAGTACCCGACCGACGTCTACGTGCTCCCCAAGCACCTCGACGAGAAGGTCGCCCGCCTCCACCTCGACGCGCTGGGCGTCAGGCTCACCACCCTGCGCCCCGAACAGGCCGCCTACATCGGCGTCGACGTCGAGGGCCCGTACAAGCCCGACCACTACCGCTACTGACGGCCATGGACAGCGTCGACGAAGCAGTACGTGATCCCTGGCTCCCGGACCTCCTGCTGCGCACCGAACGCGACGCACTGCTTCCGCTGTTGCGCCGTGCGCCCGAGGCCTCGTACGGGCTGCGCACCGCCTGCCCGGGGTGGACCGTGCGGGACGTCCTCGCCCACTGTGCGGCCGCCCTCGTACGGATCGTCGAGGGGCGGCTGGAGGAGGGGGTCTTCCTGCCCCCCGCCAACGCCGCCGACGTGGCCGAGAGGGCGGACTGGCCGGTGGGCCGGATCGTGGACGAGCTGGAACGCGGGCTCAGTGAGGCCGGCGCGGCCATCGCCGCGGGCGACGGCACGCTGGACGCGGTGGCCCTGGGGGAGTGGATCCACGCGGGCGACGTCCGTGACGCGTGGGGGGAGCCGGGGGCGTACGGCGGCGACGGACTGGCGCTCGCCCTGCCCCTGCTCGGCACCACCAGCCGCAAGCGGGGCACGCCCCGGCTCGTCGCGGCCGTCGACGGCCACACCGGGCCGCTGGTCCTCGGCGGTGAGGAGCCCAGCCGTCCCGCCGCCCGCTTTGACGGCGACGCGACGACGCTGATCCGCCTCTACTCGGGCCGCCCGCTGGTCGCGACGCGTTACGCGCTGGTGGGCGCGACCGAGGCGGAGCTGCTCATCTACCGGTGAGCGCCGGAACCGACGGGTCCCGCCCCCACCGATCAGGAGGGGGGGCGGGACTCAGTCGATCCGCACGACCTGGAAGGCCTCCGCCATCCGGCCCGGGGGCAACCCCGCCGCCCGCGCGTGCTCGCCCAGCCATTCCCGCAGCAGCCCCGCGAGATCGTCGAAGTGCGCGGTCTGCGAGGTGTGGATGCGCAGGGCCTCCACCTTGCGGTCGAAGACGGGTGTGACGTCGATGTACTGATTGGGCGTCGGGCCCGTCATCAGCCACAGCTCCGGCACGATCCACGGCTCCAGGCCCTCCTCCTTGAGGAGCGACGGGTGCGCGAACGGATTGCGCGCCTCCGGGTAGATCGCCCGCAGCGCGGCGTCGCCCACCGCCCGGTGGTCGGGGTGCAGGTCGGCGATGCGGGACCAGTTGATCTCCGGGCTCGGGATGACGGCGCGCTGCGGGCGGACCTGCCGGATCACCCGGCACAGGTCGCGGCGCAGCTCCACGCCGGCCTCCACGTAGCTGTCGGGGTAGCCGAGGAAGCGGACGTCGTCGACGCCGCTGCGCTTGGCCGAATGCACCTGCTCGGCGCGGCGCAGGTCGCCCATGGCCTGGCGGGGGAGCTGTTCGTCGTACCCGCCGGCGCCGCCGTCCGTGACGATGCAGTACGTGACGCGGGTGGTGCCCTGCGCGATCCACCGCATGACCGTCCCGCTCACGCAGAACTCGATGTCGTCCGGGTGCGCGGCCACGACCAGCAGGGATTCGGGGGCGCTGCGGTCTATGCGATCGGTCGCGAAGTGTTCCATGCCGTCAGCCTGTTGGGCGCGGCCGTGGGCCGCAAGGCGGCCCCTTTGGCGTACAGGCGTCATGTCGCGAGTACGCCACGCGCCGGTCCGGCGGGTCCCGCCCGGCCACCCGCCCGGCCGCCCGTCTGGCGTGTCCGCGCAACGGCGTGAACGCGCAAGCCAATACCAGACCGCGCGGTTCGTTTCTCTGTCACTCTGAGGTGGACACCCCGCTCTCCTCCGCTTCCGCCGCCCCCCTCGTGCGCCGTGCGGAGCGGGGAGGGGTCACGCCCCTTCCGTTCCGAGCCTCGCTGCGTACTTCGCACCTCAGCGTCAAGGAGGTCCCATGAGCACCCCCGTCTGGATCACCGCGACCCCGCCGGCCACCCACGGCGAACTTCACGTCGGCCACCTCGCCGGACCGTACGTCGCGGCGGACGTGCTGTCCCGGTACCTCAGGGCCGAGGGCGAACCCGTCCTGTTCACCACCGGTACCGCCGATCACACCAGCTCCGTCCACGTCCGGGCGCTCCGCGCGGGGCGCAAGCCGGAGGAGGTGGCCGAGGGGTACCGCGCCGCGATCACGGCGGACTGGCTGCGCTCGGGCGTCGAGTTCGACCACATCGTCCGCCCGCGCCAGGACCGGGGCTACGCGCGCTGGCTGGGCGACCTCTTCCGGCGGCTGTACGCGGACGGGGTCATCGCCGCCCGCACCCGCCTGACGCCCTGGTGCGAACCCTGCGGGCGCTTCCTCCACGGAGCGCACGTCACCGGCTCCTGCCCACACTGCGCGGCCGTCAGCGACGGCGGCATGTGCCACGAGTGCGCCCGCCCCAACGACGGCGGGGACCTGCTGGGGCCGCGCTGCGCCCAGTGCGGCACCCCGGCCGTGCCCAGACGCTGCCGCCGCCTCTACATCCCGCTGGAGCCGCACCGCGAGGCGCTCGCCGAGTACTGGGCCGCCACCGGGCTGCCGCCGCGCCTGGCCGCGCTGTGCGAGTCGCTCGTCGAGGACGGGCTGCCGGACATCGCGGTGGCCCACCCCGCCGAGTGGGGGCTGCCCGTCCCGGTGGACGGCTTCCCCGAACACCGCATCGACGGCTGCTTCGAGGCCGCCGCGATGCACCTCTTCGGCCACGGCGAGCGCCCGCTGCCCGAGCGGGCCATCCACTTCTGCGGCTTCGGCCACGCCTTCTGCCACGCCGTCCTGCTGCCGGTCCTGCTGTTCGCCCGGGGCGTCAAGCTGCCGCAGCACTTCTGCGTGAACGAGGCGTACGTCATCGAGGACGAGGCGCTGGTCTGGGGCACCGGCCAGAAGGCCTGGGCGCTGGACCTGATCACCGAGTACGGGTCGGACACCCTGCGCCGGCACGTCCTGCAGGCCCGGCCGCTGGGCCGCCGCACCGCCTTCGACCCTGAGCGGCTCGCCGCCGCCCGCCGCGAGCTGGACGAGAGCTGGAACAGCTGGCTGTCCCGGCTGTTCGCCGCCGTGCGCGAGCAGAGCTCCGGACGGGTACCGGAGGCGCTGCCCGGCGGCACCGGATGGGAGGTGCTGGAGCGCAGGCTGCTGCGCGGGCTGGAAGACCTGCGCGAGGCCTACTCGCCGGAGGCCTTCGACCCCCGCAGGGCGGTCGCGCTGCTCGACGAGATGGTGCGGTCGGTGTCCGACTTCGGCCACGTCAACGCGCACGAGGCGCACCGCCCCACCCCCGGCGGCCGGCATCTGCCGGTGCTCGCGGCTCAGTTGGCCGTGGCCCGCGCCCTCGGCGCCTGGGCCCGCCCGGTGATGCCGGAGGGCGCCGACCGGCTCGCCGCGGCCCTGCGCACGGAAGCGGGGGGCCCGGTCCGGGCCGAGGCGCTCGCCCCGCCCGCGCCGGGCACCCGGCTGGCCCCGCCCTCGGGGCCGGTGTTCGGCTTCTGACCGGCTCCGGCCGCCCGGCCCGGAGAGGCGGCCCGGCACCGCACGACTGCACGACGACAGAATCCCTCCTTCGCCGCGTGACCGCGCGCCGGTCGCCCGGTGGCGGCGGGCGCACGTGGCCCTTCCCCGTAGGAGCCCCACGTGTCCTTGCGCGTTGCCATGCTCAGCGTCCACACCTCGCCGTTGCACCAGCCCGGCACCGGGGACGCGGGCGGCATGAACGTCTACATGGTCCAGCTCTCCCGCGCGCTCGCCGAACAGGGCGTCGAGGTCGACCTGTTCACCCGCTGCCGGGGCGAGGCCCGCCCGCCCCGGGACCTCCTCGCCCCCGGGGTCCGGGTGCGCCATCTGGAGGCGGGCCCGCGCGCGGCCCTGGCCAAGGAGGACATGCCCGCCCTCGTGGTGCCGTTCTCGCTGGCGCTGCTCAAGGAGCGGCGGCGCTACGACCTGATCCACTCGCACTACTGGCTCTCCGGCCAGGCGGGCCGCATCGCCGCCGCCGGCTGGCGGATCCCGCTCGTGCACACCGCCCACACCCTGGCCCGGGTGAAGAACGCGGCCCTCGCCGACGGCGACACCCCCGAGCCGGAGCTGCGCGTGCGCGGCGAGCACCAGGTGGTCGGCTCCGCCGACCGGCTGATCGCGAACACGGGCGAAGAGGCGTGGGCGCTGGTGGAGTTGTACGGGGCGGAGGCCCGTCGTACCGAGATCGTCCGGCCGGGCGTCGACCTGCGCACGTTCGGCCCCGGCCGGGGCCGGGCCGCGGCGCGGGCCCGGCTCGGTCTGCCCGCCGACGCGTTCGTCCCGCTGTACGCGGGCCGGATCCAGCCCCTCAAGGGGCCCGACGTGATGGTGCGCGCGATCGCCCGCCTGCTGGCGGACGCACCGGGGCTGCGCGAGCGGACGCTCGTCGCGGTGGTGGGCGGGGACTCGGGCGCCGGGCCGCGCGGTGATGCCTGGGAACTGGCCCGGGAGCTCGGGGTGTCGGACGTTCTGCGGCACCACCCGCCCGTGCCACAGGGCGAGTTGGCCGACTGGTACCGGGCGGCGGACGTCCTGCTGGTGCCCTCCCGCAGCGAGTCGTTCGGGCTGGTCGCGCTGGAGGCGCAGGCATGCGGGACCCCGGTCCTGGCCTCGGCGGTCGGCGGACTGCCGACCGCCGTGCGCGACCGGGTGACGGGAGTGCTGGTGCACGGCAACGACCCGGTCGAGTACGCCCGTTGGCTGCGCTGGTTCGCCGAACACCCGGCGGCGGGCGCCGCGATGGGGGAGGCGGCGGTGCGGCACGCGCGGGCGTTGAGCTGGCGAGCCGCGGCGGCCCGGACGCTGGAGGTGTACCGGGACGTACTGCGCGAGGAGCGGACGGCGGCGGATACGGGTGAGGCAGGAGCGACGGCACGCTCCTGCCTCGCCGGCGCCTCTCTCCTGGAGGGCCGAGAAGGCCGGAAGCCCACCCTAACAGCTCTTTTGGGCTGACCAAAGGTGCGCAGGCGTAACGTCTGTATGAACTCCGCCCGGAATGCCGGGCCCCGGACTTCAGTTCTGCCTCAGAGGCGCTACAGGAATCCGACCCGGTCGTGGATTCCGTAGGACAATGGAGATGTCTTCGAAGGAATACCGGCGGCACGGATCCCCGGAGACGGAATTGACGTTCTGAATTCCTGGAGGAAATCATGTCCGCTGCGCACGCCACCGGAACGCCCGCCACCGCCCGCCCCGCGGTCACCGCCCGTCCTTGCTGTACCGCGGCAGTCACCACTGTGTCGTCGGTCCGGACCGACGGCAACGGCTGGGACTGACGGTCACGCCGCCGCGGGGCGAAGCCTCGTGATCGCCCCCGGGCGACCGCGGGGCCTTTTCCGTTCCCAGGCCCCCCGCCGCGGCCCGTTCTCCGGTTCCCGGGGTGTTGCGGAGTATTGCGGCGGTATTTCGGGTCAGTCGAGCCAGCCGAGCCGCTGGGCGCGCACGCCGGCCTCGAAGCGGCTCGACGCGCCCATTTCCTGCATCAGCTCGGACAGCATGCGGCTCACCGTCCGCAGGGAAACTCCCAGATTGCGGGCGACCTTCTCGTCCTTCATGCCGGAGGCGAGCATTTTCAGCGCGGCCCGCTGCTGTTCGGACAGCCCGTCGCCGCCGAGTTCCGGGGCGACGTCGTCGCCGTACGGGGTCGCGGCGTGCCAACAGTGCTCGTACAGCGCCAGGTAGGAACGGACGAGGGCCGGGCCGCGGGCCAGGATCGCGCCGGCCCCGCGGTCGTCGGGGTGTACGGGCAGCACCGCGAACTGCTGGTCCGCGATGATCATGTTCATCGGGACGGCGGGCGACAGCCTGATCTCGACACCGGCCTCGACGCGGCGGCGGAGCATCTCCACCGCCTCGGGGGAGGTGGTGATCCGCTGGTGGTAGATGGCGCGGATGCGGACCCCGTTGTCGATCTGCCGGCGGTCGCGACTGAGCACCCGGTCCGCGACCTCCCGGACCAGGGCCGTCACGTGCATGGACGTCAGATCGTGCCGGATGACGTCCGTGATGTCCTCCAGCACCTGCTGGATGCGCCCGTAGTCGTCGAGGATCTCCACCTCGACCTCCGAACCGTTCAGCGATCCGGGGCGCAGGAACCGTCCGACCAGGGTCTCCAGCGCGCTGTACGCGCGGTCGGACTGGTCCAGGTGCTCGCGCAGCCGCTCGCGCTCGCCCTGGAGCATCCGCAGCAGCGCGATCTCCGGATCGACGACGGCGACCGCGTCGGGGCCCGGCTCCCAGGCCCCCGACTGGAGGTCGTCGCGGGTGGCGTGGGTGGTGCCCGTCGGTACGATCAGGCCGAGGGAGGCGAGCTCCGCGCGCCACTTCTCGGACTCCTCGGGCTCCAGGCCGAGTTCCCGGAAGACCTCGTGGAGGTTGGACACCCCGCGCAGGCGCAGCTCCTGATAGAGCGCCAGCACCCTGTCGGCGGACTGGATGCCGTCCCTGCCGTCGCCCGTTGCCATCGCGAAGCGACCCCCTCTTCTTACGAATCGACAGTCACACTTTGGCACATGCCGGGGGGAGGGCCCGTGCCCCCGCGTTTCGGATGTGACGGGGGTCACAATGGTCCTCTGGGGTGCGCGCCTCCGCGTCAGGTGACCTCGGGCGGGTCGCCACCCGGCCCCCGCGGAGCCGGTCCGGAGCGGTCCCGCGGGCCCAACTCCCTTGCGGTCGGGGTGAGGAGGGGTCTAGTCCTCTTCCGCCCGGAGGCAGTCGGGGCACAGCCCCCTGAAGATGATCTCCGCGCCCTCGCCCATCCGCCAGGAGCGGAGCGCGGGGTCGGTGGGCTCCGGCACCTCGGCCGCGACGTTCTCCACCCGGCCGCAGCGCACGCAGAGCGCGTGCTGATGGGGCGGGCCCGCGATCTCGAAGACGGCGGGCAGTGCGGGACGGTCGAACTTCGTCGCCAGGCCGGTCTCCAGGAAGTGGCGCAGCATCTCGTAGACGGCCTGGCTGGTCAGCGTCCCGAGCCGCTCGCGGGCGGCGGCCGTGATCGACTCGACGTCCATGTGGCCGCCCGCCGCCAGGACCTGGAGCACTTCGAGGCGCGGTCCCGTGACGCGCAGGCCCACGTCGCGCAGGCGCTGGATCACCGCCTCGCGTCCGGTCGGCTCCTGCACGACAGCCCCCACTCCGCCACTCTCCGCCATCTGGTCCGATCAAACCTTTGGGGCCATCGTACCTCTTGCCCGTCCCTCCGGAGCGGGCGGCGGAGGAGGGGAGGGGGGCCGGGGCCGTGCCGGGCCGGCGCCGGGCCGGTCAGCCGTCGGCGCGGCAGACGAGGAGGACGCTCTCGGTCCGCTCGTCGAGGCGGTGGCGCCGCGTGCGCTCCACGCGCAGCCCCGCCGCCCGCAGTTCGGCGTCGAGCCGCTCCGGGTCGACGATCCACTTGCGGGTGCTGCGCACCGTCCGCTGCGTACTCAGCCTGCCGGTGCGCACGCAGTGGTAGGTGACGTGCTCGCTCATGCCGTCCAGGTCGAAGACCTGCCGGGCCGCGGCCCACTCCTCGACCCCGTCGAACCGGGGCACCTGGAACGCGTACGCGCGCCGGGGCTCCCGTGCCAGGTCCCGCATCCGGTGCGCCGTGTAGTCGAGGGCGAGCACGCCGCCCGGCTCCAGGTGCGCGGCGATCTCGCGCAGCAGCCCGGGGCGGGCGTCGGGGGCCACGGCCGAGACCATCGTCCCGGCCAGCAGGGCCAGCCGGTACGTGCGTCGCAGCCTCAGGTCCGCCAGCTCGGCCCGGGTGGTGACCAGCAGCCGCGAGACCTGCGGCCCGATCCGTGCCCCCCAGGTGCGCAGCCGCTCCAGGCAGGCGGGGTCCCGGTCCACGGCCTCGACGGAGAACCCCTGACGGGCCAGCGGCACCGCCAGCCTCCCGGCACCGGAGCCCAGGTCCAGGACCGGGCCGCCACAGTGCCGCGCGAGGCGCAGATAGCCGACGACGTCCGCGCTGTGCGGGCCGAGCAGCGCGTCGTGCAGCCAGGCGGCGTCCTCGTCGGCCGGCGCGACCGATTCCAGGCCGGGCGGGAAGTCCGCCGGGGTGCCCGTGAGCGCGAGCGGGTGTGTGATCGCGTGCGCGGACGGCGGGACCTGCGCGAGCGCGGCGGGCACGACCGGCCTGACGGGCAGGGAAGTGCCGCTCGTTGTGTGCATCGCTCCTCCAGGGGCTCGCTCGGTCCGGTGGTCCGGGGGCGGGGCTCCCGTGCCGCCGGGGACCGCGCCGCTGGTGAAATCCTGGCCTGTGGCACGGGACTTGGACCAGAGCGGCGGGCTGCGTGAACACGCGATGGCGTGGATCTGCCACGGATCCGGGCGGCCGTCAGAGGGTGCGGCCGAGCCTGACCGGGGTTAGCGCGGTGAAGCCGTGGTGGGTGAAGAACGGCAGCGCCGGAGCCTGTTCGGCGGGCAGGCCGATCCGCTGGGCCACCGCCCCGTGCTCCCTCATCCGCTCGGTGGCACCCGCCAGCAGGGCCGTGCCGATCCCCTGCCGCAGCCGCGCCGGATCCGCGCACAGGGCGTAGACCTCGCCCTGCCCGGCGACGGGGAGCCCGCCCGAGACGGCCCCCACCACGCGTCCGTCCGCGTCGGTGGCCACCAGCCAGCCGAGCCAGCCGGGCGCCCCGCCGGGAATTTCAATTTCCGCTCGAATACGGGGCAGTGCGCAATGCTCCGACACCAGCCGGCCGACACGGATATCCCCGAGGATCTCACCGTAGGCGGTGCGAATCGCTTCGGCGAGGAGCCGCGAAATCGCCGTCGCGTCACCGGGCGCTGCCGTCCGCACGTCAGCCAGCAGCATTGTTTCCGCACCTCTCGCCGTACCGGTCCTGAGCCCGCACGGGCCCAGAATAGCGGGCAATTCGATTGGTCGGGAGCGAGGGTAAATCTACGAATTGGC
The DNA here is from genome assembly GCF_041862025.1 of Streptomyces sp. AB3(2024). NCBI lineage: Bacteria > Bacillati > Actinomycetota > Actinomycetes > Kitasatosporales > Streptomycetaceae > Streptomyces > Streptomyces sp. AB3(2024). The sequence continues at coordinate 145,195 of NZ_JBGWAB010000004.1, read as the reverse complement.
TTAGTAAATAGCCGGGTTGGGGCCGCGCTATCAGCCCGTCCAGCAACAGGCGACGACCGTGGGGGCGATGGCGGCCACTGCCGTGGCCACTGCGAGCAGCCCCCGCAGCACCGGATGGCCCGCACGCTGGGGAACCAGGATGCGCCGCATTCGCACGGCCGCCGACGGCCCGCCCGCGGCGAACGCCTTGCGCGGCGCGTGCCCCGCCGCCAGCGCGTACAGCGCCGTGGCCAGCGCGTCACGGGAACAGCCGCGCAGCGCCCGGTCGTCGGCCGCCATCTCCAGCAGCAGCGGTACGGTCCGTCCGCCGATCCGGGCCAGCGGGAGCCTGCGGAACACCGTCGCGTACGCCCCCGCCGCGGCGACCAGCAGATGGTGCCGGCCGCCGATGTGGGCCCGCTCGTGCGCGAGGGCCGCGGCCAGCTCCTGCTCCGTCAGGACCGCCACCGCCCCGGACGAGACCACGACCCGGCGCGAGCGCCCCGGCAGGCAATACACCGCGGGGCGCGCGTCGTCCAGTACGGTCGCGCCCAGCCGGGCGTCGTAGCGGCCGACCAGCCGCAGCAGTTCGGCGTGCCGGCCGCGGGCGCGCCGCGCCCGCACGACCTCCCGCACGAAGGCGGCCCCCGGCAGCGCCAGGACGGCGAACGCCGCCGCCGCGGCCAGGTGCTCGCGGCCCGTACCGGACGCCAGCCGGTCCCAGGGGGGCGGGTGCAGCGTCAGGACCAGGTCGACGAGCCGGTGACTGGTCTCCTCGGGGAGCAGCAGCTGCGCCGGGAGGATCGCGGCGGAGAGCGCGAAGGCCGCTCCGCACAGCATCCACACGGCCAGTCCCAGCCGCGGCACCTGCTGCGCCCAGCGGGCACGGACCAGCATCCAGGGGACGACCAGACCGGTGATCAGGGCCAGTGCGAGGGGCGGCAGGACGTGGTGGTTCACCGGCCGCCCTCCGGCTCGCCGGCCGGCCGGGCGGGACGGGCGGCGCGCAGGGCCTCGTCCAGCGCCTCCACGTCCTCGTGGGACATGACCTCGACGAACCGCAGCAGCGCGGCCTTGCGGTCCTGGCTGTCGCCGAGCGCGTCCTGCATGAGCGCCGCGGTGTACTCCTCACGGCTGCGCACGGCCTCGTACATCCAGGCGCGGCCCGACTTCTCGCGGCTCAGCCAGCCCTTGCGGTAAAGGATGTCGGCCACGGTCATCACGGTGGTGTAGGCGACCTTGCGGCGCCGGTTTATGTCGTCGACGACCTCACGGACGGAGACGGGCCGTTCCCACAGCCACACCCGGTCCATGATCTCGGCCTCCAGCTCTCCCAGCCGGCGTACGCGCATCGCTTTCCGCCTTCCCCCTCGCGAGCGGCTCATCGTACGGGCCGCGCCGGCGGCGGGGGCATACCCCGGTCCGGTACGCGGCCCCGGGCGGGCGCGCGGACGCCGACCGCCCCTCCACGAAGTCCCTTGTGTGGAGGGGCGGTCGGCGCGCCGGGCGGGTTATGCGCGGATCAGCCGGGCGGTGGCGCGGGTGGCCTCGCCCACCTTGGCCTTCGCCGCGCCCCCGCCCTCGGCGATGGCCTCGGTGACGCAGGATCCCAGGTCTTCGTCGAGCAGGGTCACGGCACAGGACCGGAGCGCGGCGTTGACGGCGGACAAGCCCGCCCGATCTCGCCGTACCGGAACCAGGGCCGTCGCAAAGTCCCGTGACCTCGTGAGTGTGCTGGTCAGGACCGATTCGGCCTGAACGCTGCCAGGGCCAGGGACCGATTCCGCGGACCGGCACTGACGGCACGGCGATGAGCGGTCAGGCGGAGGACCGACGGTCAGCGCGCCCACCCTTCGCGGCGATAGGAGTCCAGCTTCGCCGACGTGAGGGTGCGGAGGTTGGCCAGGCAGCCGTAGTGGGCGGCAATGGCGACGGCGCAGCGGACAACGTCGAGGACCTCCTTGGTGAGGTGGTCGGGGTCAGGCTCGCCGTGGGCTTCGCGTTTGCGGCCCATGCCCTCCATGTGGTTGACCTGTTGGGCCAGTTCACCGGCCTCTTCGGCCAGGCGGGAGACCAGGTGGAAGGCGTCGTTGTGGCGCGGGAAGCGTTCGACGGCTCCGGCGGTCAGGGCCGCCAGGTCGTCGAGCCAGTCGTTTCGGGGGTCGTGCACGTCTGCTCCACTGGTGTCGGTCACGGGATTCGCGGGGCGCTGCCGGTGACGCGCCGCAGTGCCCGGTGGACGAGTGCCTTTTCGCCGTCGAGTGCGGGGCGGGTCCTGGGCAGCACGCGTTCGGTGAGGGAGTCCAGCCAGCGTAGCTCCTCGCGCAGTACGGCGGGGTCGTCGCAGTTCTTTCTGAGCTGATGATCCGTCAAGGTACTCCAGCAAAGCCGGACGAGGCGCTGGTCCGAGTACCGGACGGTACGGGATTCGCGTCCTTCGAAGCCCCAGTGGGCGTACTCGCCGGGCCCGGAGTGGACGAGGAAGAGGGGGGCGGACGAGGCGTCCACCCCCATCGCACTCTCGTTGAACTCGCTCACCAGGACGAACCCGGTGTACATCGGCCTGTCGATCCCGCCCTGGAACATCTCGTGGATGTTGGTGCCCTTCACGAAGACGCAGTCCGCCGCGTCCAGTTGCCCGGCCAGTTCAGGGGAGAGCTTGCGCAGGTTGGCCGTGGCCATGGTCGGGCCGGTGCGGCAGACGTCCGAGGCCTGCAGCGCCTCTCCTACGCCCAGCGCCTGCAGGCTGGGAGTGGCGAGCAGCCGGAGCAGCAGGCCGGTGTCGGCGTCCGTGTAGCAGGGCAGGGACTTGGGCACCATGGTGATCTTCAGCTGGGGGTTGGCTTCCTTCAAGCGGGTGAGCAGGAGGAGGTCGATCACCGTCTCGGCGCAGTCGTCGAAGAACCACACCAGCCGTCTCGGGCCGTCGAGTACATCGCTCGCGAACTCCGCCCAGTGGTCGACCTGGAGCGGCCGTTCGGCCAGCGCCCGGTACCTGGGCCACAGTTTCCGCGCGGTGGCCACGGGGGTGGTCGACGCGTCGATGGGCAGGCGCGCGCCAGGGCCGGGCGCACGTGCTTTCTGCTCGGCGCCGAGCAGGCCGGCCGCCAGGCTGTACCGCAGCAGGCGCGCCAGGTCGGTTCCGCACCGCTCCAGGACGAGCGGGGCGAGCGCCAAGGCGACGCTCACCCCGCGATCGGCGTACCGCAGGTGGGTGGCGACCGGCGCGCGGACATCACCGAGCACGCAGTGGGCGATCACCCGGTCCACTACGGACGGCAGTTCCTGGTTGCTCAGCGCGTTGGTTGGGCAGTCGCTCGCGGATTGTGTCGCAGGCGATTCCTCCCGGGTGTGGTCCAGCAGCCGAAGCGTCTGGTCCCGGCAGAACGCGGCAACCGCCGGGTCGGTGACGGCGCTGCGCCCTGCCGGGGCGGCGATCCGGGTCAGCTTGTCCGCGATCAGCCGGGAGAGCCAGGGGTCGAACGCGCGCTCAGAGGGGTGCAGCAGGACCTGCCCCGTCATCCGCTCGGCGACGGTGAAGCCGTCCGGCACGAAGTCCGGGCGGGTCAGCAGCCGACTGCCTGCCGCGCTTCCCCGGGAGTCGTCGCAGAGAAGGCGCCGCACGTGCCGTTCGTCGGTGAGGTCGAGGGGACACAGGCCGACCTGTAGCGCGTTCACCGGTGCTCGTCCTTCAGCAAGTCCGGTCCTCGGGGTCGAGGACGGCCAGGCCTGCTGGGGAGAGCTCGACCTTCATGCCGTCACGCAGCCACTGCCCGGCGCCGGGTGCCACGATCGCCGGCACGCCGCGCTCGCGCAGCACGATGGCCGTGTGGCAGAGCAGGTTGCCGCGTTCGAAGACGAAGCCCGAGGCGAGGTCCACCAGGGGGATGAGCCCGGCGGAGGGGTACTCGGCGACGACGATCACACCGTTCTTCTGCCGGATGGCATCGACGGCGGCGGTGATGCGGTCGTCCGACAGCACTGCGGGGTTGTCCATGCCGAAGCCGACCACACTGACTTCCAATGCCCGTGCCGCTTCGTCGAGTTCGGAGAGGTCCGGCAAGGCGAGCACCGTGCCCGCGGCGATCCCGGTGGAGATGACCCTCCCGACATCGGCCGTGCGGGCCTCCAGACCGCGGCCCTCAAGGCTGACGTCGCGGATCATCGCCCGGCCGTCGGCGGTGTACCACTCCAGCCGGGCCTCGCCCAGGGCGCCGCACAGGTCGCGGGTGATCCGGGCGATGTCGAGGACCTCGCCGTCGGCACGGTCGAAGGTGTATGGGGCGGTGTCCTCGGGGCGCCACCACCAGCCCTCACCGGGCTCGATGTGACAACGACGGCTGAATTCCGCGATGTTCACGCGGACGATGGGTCCGCCGGGGGCGATGGTGAAGACCGACGGGACGAGGCCGCCTTCCTTGATGCCGGGCAGGCCGGCGGGGAAAGCCTCGACGATGACGGTTCCGTCGCCGAGCAGTGCGGAGAAGCCGGAGGCCTCCGCGGGGACGATCTCGCCGATGTGCGCGGCGCTGAACGCGGGGTCGGACAGGGCGTTGCGCTCGCGTCCGCGCAGCAGGTGGTCGGCCAGCTCGGCCAGCTTCGCGACGGTTCCGGTGCCGCGGCCACCCCAGTTGATCTGGACGAACTCGGTGCGCAGGTAGCCGGCCAGGTCGTCGGCGAGCCGGCGGACGTCCTGCTCCCCGTAGACGATGTACGCCTCGCGGTAGGTCTCCACGCCGACGGCCGCACACTGCCTGCGCAGCCAGATGTGCTTCTGCAGCGCGCCCTCGAAACGGGCGCGGCAGTTGCCGAGGTCGACGTCGTACAGGCCGCTGACGTCGGAATCCGGCCACCAGCCGCCGGTCACCTTGGCGGGCGGCCGGCCGTGGGTGATGGGTCGGGCCTGGAGCGTGTGCAACAGGCCCTCGTTCCACACCCACTCCACGTCGAGCGGCAGACCGAAGAGCTGTTCGCTGCGCTTGGCCAGCGAGAGCAACTCCTCGCGCAGACCGTCGGGCAGAGCATCCGGCAGCCCGTCGGGCAGCGCGGCCTCGTCCGACAGGAGGAGCCGGTTCGTCGGACCCTCGCCCGAGGTGGAGTCGGTCGCACTGCCCCACGCGAAGTCGGTGACCGGGCCGCCGTCGCTCGTGAACAGGTCCTTGGTGAACAGCACACCGTGTGCCTGCGGCTGCACCCAGGTCTGCAGGAACGCGGCGTACTCCTGCGGCAATTGGCCGCGCGAGTAGGAGTAGCAGCGGGCCGAGTACAGCGCCGCCCAGCAGCGGGCGAGTGAGGACAGTACCTCCGGCACCGTGTGCAGTGGCCCCTCGGAGTGGAACACTCCGGCATAGGACTGCCCTGCGCCGTCCTCGACGGGTACGGACGAGCGCACCATGACGGGCCCCTGGTCGAGGAGCGACTGCGCCGCGGCGCTTGCCTCCTCGACCAGGTCCGCCGGCCACGGCGATTGGATGACGGCCCGTCGGATGAGTTCCAGGGCGCGGCCGGTACCGGTGGGGACGGCGCTCAGATCCCGCAGGTTCCGCTCGACGGTGTCGCCGATCCCGGTACGGGACATGACGTCCTGGAACCAGGCCGAGGTCACGCAGACGCCGTCCGGGACCCGGAAGCCGGCGCGGTGCAGACGTGCCAGGGCCTGCGCCTTCGCGCCGGTCAGCAGCACGGGATGCTCGTCGGCCCGGTACAGCGGGACGACTCGGATGTCGTTCACTTGATTCCTGTTCCTTGATGCTTCCGGTCTGCCATGACGGCGACTCATACCTTGAGTCAGACAGTGAGTCAGACTCCGGGTCGGATAGCGGGTCAGGCGGCGCGCAGGTCGACCCGGAGCGGGGCGCCGCCCTCCCCGGTCGCCTCGTAGACCTTGAACTCGTACATGTCAATGACGCGGACGGCCCCGTCAGGGTAGATGCCGTACTGGTGGTGGGAGCGGGTCTGCGCGGTGTCCTTGAAGCGCTTGCCGCTCTCGCCCTTGATGCTGATCGCGTTCACCACGGGGCTGTCGCCGACGTACGAGCCGAGGTCGTAGATGTCCTTCGCCGAGATGCGGCGCGGATCGGCCAATGCCTTCTGCGCCGCGCCAGCGTCCAGACCGGCCAAGTCCATTGCGCGGGCCATGAATTCCAGTGCCTCCTCGCGCCGGTCCGCCGTCGACTTCAGATTGATCCGGAAGCGCAGGCCGTCGGGGTCCTCCATCCGCGTCGAGCCCAGATCCCACAGCGGCGCGAGCACCGAGATGTCATCGGCGATGTTCTGCAGGTAACGCTCGCTGCCCCAGCCCTGGTCGCAGGGAGTGATGGTCAGTTTGGCCTGTGAGAGCACGTCGGGCCGGGCGGCGATCTGGCGCAGCGCGGTCCGGGCGAAGCGCTTGCCCTCGCTGCCGTTGGTCACCAGGTAGAGTCCCTGCCCCAGGTGTTCACGCCAGATCCGGGCGACGTCGAAGGTGTTCCGCGTGGTCTCGCCGTCCCTGACGTGGTAGTCGAGCGGGTCGCTGATCCGCCAGGAGACGATGCTGCGCTTGGGGGAGATGCCCCGGTCCCGGAAGGCTTCGCCGACGTCCCGGACCAGCCGGGTCAGGGTCGCGAACGGGGTCATCTGCACGGGTGAGGTGTCGCCGAAGGCCGGGCAGTGCGTGCAGTTGCGGCGGCAGTGGTCATTCGCGTGGATGAAGCCCAGGTTGTCCAGGATTTCGTCCAGCAGACCTTGTTCGACCAGCGGGGACAGCGATGGATAGGCCATGGGGGTTGCTCCTGTCATTGCGACACGGGTAGGGGGTGGGGCAGGCCCGGGGGGCCGGTGAGTTCGAGCCGGCGGTATCCGCCCGTCGGGAGATGGGCCCGGTGGGACTGCCATGTCTCGATGAGGTCCCAACCTCGCAGCCAGGCGGTGAGGACGGTGAGGGTGACCGCGTGTGAGACCACGAGTGCCGGGCGGCCGTCGGCAATCAGTCGCTCCAGCACGGGGGTTGCCCGGGCCTGTACGTCGGCCAGGCTCTCCCCGCCGGGGAGCCTGCGCAGCGGGTCCTGCTGCCAGCGGGTGTACTCGGCGTCGCCCGAGGGGCCGGAGAGCGTGGAACGGCCGCGCAGCAGGCCCCAGTCCAGCTCCCGCAGGCCTGGCTGCGGGGTGACCGGCAGCTCCGGGGCGATCAGGTCACGGAGGAGGCGGGCGGTCTGCAGGGTCCGTTCCGCGTCACTGGCGTGGATGGCGGTCGGGTGGAACCCGGAGTCGTCGATCTGCCGCCCGGTGCACCGGACTTGCTCGATGCCGGTCCGGTCCAGCGGTACAGCGGGGGAGAGGGGGAAGCGGTGGAGCGCGTTGGACTCGGTGCGTCCGTGTCGGGCGAGGATCAGCTGCACGGTCCGGCCTCCGGCTGCCCCGGGTCGACGCCGGCAAGGGCGGCGGTGAGGGCGGGAGTGGAAGTGGTGGTGGCGGCGGGGATGACGGCACCGGTGACGGCAGCGGAGGCGGCGAACGCCGGCAGGGCTCCCCGGTGGACCAGGTGGGCGTGTATCTCCTCGGCGACCAGGTCGGCAGGGCCGGAAGCATCGAACCGGGCGATGTCGACGCCAGCTCGGGCGAGTTCGGCCAGGCCGGGGAGGGTCTCGTCGGTATAGACGCCCGCCTTGCCCGCCATCCGGGAGAGCTGCCGCTGCGTGGGCGGCCACTCCCCTCGGGAGGCAGCCCGGGTGATCTGGCGCTCCAGGGAGGCCGCCAGGACGTCCCCTGGAAGCTGGAGATGAAGGACCATCAGCTCGGCAAGCGGCACGGCGCCGGCGAGCAGGATGCGCGCCTGTTGCCGTCCCCGCGGCACGCTGTCCAGCACCACCGGCCCCTCGGCGGCCGCCCTGGCCACCAACTCGACCAGCACCTGGTCGAGTTCCGTGGGCATCAGCGCACCCCGGTCGGCGGACTCGTGCGCGGCGCGGCGTACGGCGGCCACCTGGGCCGCCTCCTGCCGGGTCAGCCGCTCGTGCAGCGCAGGGTCGCCGCGTAGTAGTGCCGGGACCGAGGCGCACAGCACCGGGGTTCCCCGGGACCGGCCCAGGGCGACGACCAGACGCGCCGCCTGGGTGGACTTCCCCGACCCCGGTGGGCCGACCAGGCTCAAGACGTTCGCTCTGCTCATGGGGTGGTTCTCCGTGGTGGGGACGGTCGGACGGTTCCGGAACGGGGGCTGCCGTGGGGGCTGCCGTGTGGCTGCAGCGCGCCTTCAGCGGAGGTTGAGCGTTCCGGTACGGACCTGATGACGAAGGGATCCGGTGAGCGCCAAGTAGCCCACCGCGCCCCAGAGGAGGAGCACTGCGAATTCCGCGAACACCTCGCCTGCCGGGACCGTGCCATGGGCGACGAGCGCACGGATCGCCTGGAGGCCGTGTGCGGCAGGCAGTACGGCGGCGATCGATCCGACGACTCCGCCACGCGGGAGTGGGGTGTTCACCCCGGCCAGCGTCATCAGCAGGATTGTCGTACCGGCCGTCAGGTACATCCGGCTCTCCGGCCAGCGGAGGCTGATTCCCGCCAGTGCCAGCGCGAGGCTGTAGCCGCTCAGGGTGATCAGTACCTGGAGGAGGAAGCAGACCAGGAGCATGGGCGGGCTCACTTCGACGTCCGCCAGCCAGCGCAGGACGAACAGGGCGATGCAGGAGGTGACGATGCCGTCGGCGGCCCAGTAGAGCCCGCGCGCCAGCAGCACGGGGAACGGTCCGTTGCGGCTGAGCAGCAGGAACTGCAAGGTGCCGCCACGGCGTTCGCCGACACTGGAGGAGACCACCCCGAAGGCGCCGAGGGGCCCCAGGACCACCGCATTGCCCAGCGCCATGTACCGCTGGGTGTCGGCCGAGCCGATCGCCCAGCCTACCATGGAGAAGAACAGCACCTGGCAGAGCAGCCGCGCCAGCCAGCCAAACAGCCAGGAGCGCCAGGTGTAGAGAGCCCGGTAGTCCTGATAGCTGCTCAGCAGCCCGTAGCCGATCTGACGGATCAGCGCTTCGGCCTTACGCATAGAGTCGGGCCTCCCCGTGACGGGCTCGCGACAGCGCGCGGCGCAGCAGGGCCGCGCCCGCGACCAGCTGCAGGACGGTCAGGAGCAGCAGGAGCGAGAGGTCCTTCCAGTGGCTCCCGGAGGATCCGGCCATCGCCGCGCGCAGCAGCTGCGCGCCGTACGAGAGGAAGAACAGCTTGGTGAGTTGTCGGACCGGTACCGGCAGCGCGGCCGCCGGCAGGATCAGTCCGCCGAGGATGTAGAACGGGTAGGTCAGGGCGTTCCGCAGGTTGCGCCCACCAGGCATGAGGATCATCAACGCGCTGACCATCAGCGCGAAGCCGGCGGTGCCGACGACCAGTAGCAGGGAGGCCGTCAGCGCCAGGAGCGGCCGGTGGACGGGGAGCGGGAAACCGAAGCCGATCCGGCCGATCGCGATCACTTCGACCAGCACCGGCAGGCTCAGCGCGGTGGTCGTGCAGACCCTGACCGCCAGCGCGCGCACGTAGGCGTCCGGGGTGAGCAGGGCCGGCTCGAGGGTGCCGTCCCAGCGGTCATCGTCCACGACCTCCGCCGCGACGAACATTGCCTGCGACCACATGCTCATAACGAACGCGGTGAGAGCCACGGTGGCCGACAGTCCGGGCGCCCCGTACCCGTGCACGGTGGTGAAGAAGACGACCGAGTAGAACGGGACGATGACCAGCGTGGCCAGAAGGCGCGGAGAGCGGATCAGGAGCAGCCACTGCAGTTGCACGAAGGCGGTCATCAGAGGGCGAACTCCCGGTCCTCGATGATGGTGCGGTAAACCTCGGTCAGGGAGGGTGCGGCCACGGACAGCTCGTGGACACCGGCGGCGGTGAGGGCCTGGAGCACCGCGGCGATCGCGCCGTCGCCGTCGGCCCGAAGGGTCAACAGCCCGTCCGGCGTCGACTCCTGGACGCTCACTCCGGCGATCGCTGCAATGCTCAGGGCGAGCTGCGCCGCGACGCCGGCAGCGGTCACGGTGCGGCCCGTACCGATGGCGCGGAGGAGGTCCTCGGTTGTCCCCTCCTGCAGGATCCGGCCGTGGTCGATCAGGGCGACGCGCGAGCAGAGGGACTGCGCCTCCTGCATGTCATGGGTGGCGAGCAGGATGGTCGAACCACTGTCGCGGAGCTCTTCGACGAGTCCGCGGAAGCCCTGCGCGGCATGCGGGTCCATGCCGCTGGTCGGCTCGTCCATGATCAGCAGGCGGGGGCTGCGGAGCAGGGCTCTGGCCAGGTGGACGCGCTGGACCATGCCGCGCGAGTACGTCTGCACTCGGTCGTCAGCACGCGCACTCAGGCCCAGCCGCTCCAGCAGCTCGTCGGCGCGGCTGCGGCAGGCCTTTCCCTGCAGTCCTTGCATCGCGCCCCAGTAGCGCAAGTTCTGACGGGCAGTCAGCCGGTTGTATAGGCCCCGCTCGCCACCGAGCACCAGCCCGATGCGTTCCCGCACCTGACGTGCGTCGTGGACCACGTCGAGGCCGTCGACCCGAGCGATGCCACTGGTGGGGAGCAGCAGTGTCGTCAGGATCCGCGAGAGCGTCGTCTTTCCGGCACCGTTGGGCCCAAGGAGACCGACGACTTCCCCTTCCCGTGCGTGCAGGGTGACCCCGTCGAGCGCGGTGACCTCGTTGCCCTTGCGGTTGCGGAAGCGGCGGGTGAGGGCTTCGACCTGAACCATGTCCGCGCTCATGCCCGTGCCACCGCCTGGTTGTTCTCCTCCGCCGCGAGCGCTTCGAGCGCCGCCTCGTAGGCACCGGGGTCGACCAGCTCCGAGGCCACCAGGAGGAAGTCCCCGACGGGGCAGCGCAGCAGGACGTCGTCGCCGAGGATGCGGAGCTGTACTGCGTCGCCGTCTCGCGGGGCCAGGTCCGGGTTCAGCCGCAGGCCGTACAGCGGCCGACCGTCCTCCAGGCACTCTCGCGCGCTCGGCTCGGTCTGTGCTGTGGCCGTTGGCGTGGCGGCGGTTTGCGCGGCCTGGGCATTGCGCAGGGCCTCCTCGCGTGCGGCCTCCTCGCGCGCGGCGGCTTCGGTGAGCAGCGGCAGCAGCAGTTCGTTCCGCGGACTGGTCAACTCCTCGGCATTGCGCAGCGCCTGGCTCAGCAGGAGCAGTTCCGGAGCCAGCCGGTAGGCGTCCGCTGCCGAGACCAGTGCTTCCGGGGGCGGGCAGTGCGGGCTGTCGAGCGTGAAGGCCAGGTCGAGGACGTCCTTGACGGTGAAGGGGCGGTCGAATCGCTCGTCGGCGATCGCCAGCAGATCGGAGGTGACCTGGTCCTGCGGGGGCCGCACCCGCATCGGCGCGGCCCCGGCGCGCTCGGGGTAGGCGAAGGTCACCAGTTCGACACGGTGGTCGGGGTCGAGGACCGGGTCCTCCGCGGACCATCGCAGTACGACGACCCAGTGCGCTCCGGCGCCCTGGCCGATGAGCGTGATGTCGACGTCGTTCACCGGCCGGGTGCGGAAGACCTCGTGCACGGCGTGCCACAGGGCGGACTCGCCCGGCAGGTAGACGTCGAGGTCGCCGCTGGGGCGCAGGACCGCGGGCGGGTAGTGCTGTGCCAGCGCCGGCCCCTTGAGGACGCGGGCTCCGGGAACGGCGGCCGCCAGCTGGGCGGCGAGGGTGCGGTAGTCGTCCGTCCGTAACCGCATCCGGCGCAGTTCGTCCGACGACCCGCTGCCCAACGCCTCGCCCTGCCCGGTGGCGACGGAGAGGACCAGCGGGGCCAGGTGGCCGCGCTGGGTACGGGCGGCCCGGACCAGGTCACGGAGCGGCTCCTGCGGATCCATGCCGAGCGCCGTGTAGAGCAGGTCCAAGGTGAGCAGCGGCGGCGACGCGGGGGGAGAGTCGGACATGCGCGTCCCTTCGTGACGTGGCATCAGGCATGACGGAGCTTCGGATGTGACAGGGCTTCATGGGGCGCACGGCTCGGACGGCCTGGACGGCCGCGGCGTTGAGCTCAGGCGAGCGGTAGGTGCCGGTAGCCGAAGGCCGGCTGCCAACCCTGGCTCACCAGCCCGGCGACGATCCGCGCTCCGCTGTCCGTTCCGGTGCCGGGGAGCGGGTGACTGACGTGGCCGACCAGCGGGAGGCCGGTCGTCCCGGCCAGTTCCGCACAGGCCCGCACCAGTGCTCGGGTGGCGGCCGACCGGTGCGCGTCGGAATCGACGAGGATGTCGATGAGCTCGAGGAACTCGGTATCACTGGGGTCGTCGTAGCCGTCGCGGCGCACCGTGGCGTGGCCGATCGCCATCCCGTCCAGCCAGGCGACGAACGAGGTGCGCTCCGCACCGGCCAGTAGCGTGCGGGCCGCGTCCAGTGCCACGGAAGGATCGGGCCGCCCCCCTTGGACCGACGCTCCGTCACTGATCGCCCGCGCCATCCACTCCTCGACCAGGGGGGCGCAGTCGTCGTCGACTTCGGTCACCCGCAGAATCGTTGGCTCCGCCACGTCAGCCGCCGGCCCGTCCGGCTCGGCCGCATACCGCACGTAGGTGAGGAACGGGCTCAGCCTCGCGTCGACCTCGCCCCCCGGCAGGACGCGTACCAGCAGGCTCGTGCACTCCGGGTACCGTGCTCGGAGCACCGGCAGGAGCGGAGAGAGGTCGGCCAGGAGCGCCTGGTCCGCGTACTCGACGAGGCAGCGGGTCTCGTCGGCGACCGGATCGTGGTACGAACCGGCGACACAGTCCTGCCCCTGGACCCGCAGCAGCATCCCGGCCGGGCCGACGGCGTCGAGGAAGGCAGGTGCGACAGCGAAGGAGGTCATGCTCCCTCCGGGCTTGCCACGACCAGGAGTTCGTCGGAGAGCCGGGCTGCGGCTGCGGCGACCTCCTCGCCGGTCGTCGCCAGCACGGCCTGGATGTGCTGCTCCGGATCCCACGGCCCGGGTAGCGCGCAACGCTGGTTCGCCAGGGTGATCGCGTGCTCCAGCGGGTCCTCCGCCTCCCGCACGGCCTCCATCACCGCCAGTCGGCGGGCCGCGGCCAGCGACCCGTCCAGCGGCCCCTTGTTCGCGACCTCGGACAGGGCGCTGCGGAATTCCTCCAGGACGCGCGGGGCGTTCTCGGGTTCGGCGCCGGCGAGGAAGCGCCAGGCGCCCGTGTCGCTGTAGCTGCGGGACCAGGAACGGAACATGTAGGCGAGGGCGTTCTCCCCGCGGAGCCGCTGGTAGAGCGGGGAGGCGGCACTCGAACCGAGGAGATGGCCCAGCACGACGGAGGCGAACCGCTCCCGGTCCGCGAGCCGCGGGGCCCGTCCGCCGGCAACCAGCCAGCAGAACTCGTCGGGCCAGGACGGGTCGGTCCGCTGCGAAACGAGGGGCAGCGCAGGCGGTTCGGCCACTGGTCCGCCAGACGTCAGCGGTGCGACCGCGGCCGAGGCCAGCGCCGAGTTGCCGAGCGTGGCGCGAAGGGCTTCCGGATCTACTCCGCCGACTGCGGAGAAGGCCATGGGGCGTGTCGTCGTCGCCCTCCGGTGCGACTCCTCGACAATGTTCAGGGACAATTCCCGGACGCTCTCCTCGGTGCCACCGGAGGGCTGCGAAAGGGGGTGCCCCCGGAAGAGCTCGGCGAGGAACCTCTCCTGGACGATGTCACTCGGGTCGGCCGCTGCGGCGGCCAATTCCGTGAGCACGACGCGGCGCTCGGACTCGAATATCTTGTTGTCTATTTCCGGATGGAGTACCGCCTGCGTCATCCACTGCGCAACGGCACAGGCATCCTCGTTCATCACCTGGGCAAAGAACAGGAGAGATTCAGGCCCGGTGGAAGCATTGCATTCACCGCCGAGGCCTTCGATGCGCTCGGCCAGCGAGGCGCCACCGTCCAGCGGAGCGGACATCAGCAAGTGCTCCATCAGGTGTGCCGCGCCCGAGCCCTCCGGCGAGTCGTGCCGCCCGCCGAACGCGATGGAGAAGCAGAGGGACGTCGTACGCCGCGCTGAATCAGCCCCGATCAGGACCGGAACGCCGTGGCCTTCCTCAGTGACTCTCATGTACGGATCCACTTCTCCTGAATTACCGGCGCGATTTCACGCCGCGATGTTCCGACTTCCGGCAGTACGAGTGGGGACGGTGTGCCGCGGGTACGGGACCCGCGGCACACCGGTCAATCACTTACCGGCGCGCACCCGGATCTTGTCGAGGCGAGGGCGCAGGCTGACGGCGTGGTGACGAACCATGAGAAATTCCTCCGGTTTCTAGCTCTGAAATGGATTCCGGTGGAACAGTTGTTACCTGACTGTTCAACCGGTTTCAAATGCAACCACCTGGTCCTTGAGTGAACAATGTCCGAACGGGCAGGGTCGAGGGCAGGGCAGGGCCGTTGCGAAGCCCCGTAATCTTGTGAGAGTGCTGGTCAGGCGGGCAAGGAGGTGGGCGGCGGGCGTCTGGCCGTGCCGGGAGCCGCGGGCGGCCTTGCCGTCCACGGGCACCGAGTTGGCGCCGCCGGGATCGGCGCCGGTCAGGTCGGCCAGGCCACCGGTACGGACCAGGTTGCCGCCCCGTCGAATCGTGGCGGCACTCGGCGCGACACACACCCCGAACACGCCGACCGTGCGGGCACCGAGGCGGGTCAGGGCGTGCTGCGGTGCGCTCGCGGCCCACTGGCCGATCGCCGCGTACGAGCGCGCGTCGGCGACCACCGCTGACGCGGCAAGCAGCAGCACTGTCACGAACGGGTGACGCACACCGCGCCGTCGACGCGGATCGGGCAGCATCCGCAGCCGCTCCATCAGCGAGAGTCCCGCCACGCCATCCAGAGCGGGCGACTTGACGAGGCAGGCGGTGGCAGACCGGCGGCAGCTCGAAACTCCCTTGGTCCAGGGCGACTTGGCAAGGTCGCCCCGTGCAACCGGAGTTTCGTTGCGTTCGTGATGGGCTAGCCCAGACCCCTCGCGCTGCTGTGGCCTGCAGACTCGCGTGATCAACGGGACTTTGAAACTCCCCTGATGCCGGTCCTGAGCCCGCACGGGCCCAGAATGGCGGGCAATTCGGGTGGTCGGGCAGCCGGGTTGGGTCCGGTACGCGGGTCCCGGGCGCGCGGACGCCGGCCGCCCCTCCACGAAGTCCCGTGTGTGGAGGGGCGGCCGGCGCGCCGGGCGGGTTATGCGCGGATCAGCCGGGCGATGGCCCGGGTGGCCTCGTCCACCTTGACCTTGGCCGCGTCCCCGCCCTCGGCGATGGCCTCGGTGACGCAGGAGCCCAGGTGCCCGTCGAGCAGAGTCACGGCACAGGACTGGAGCGCGGCGCTGACGGCGGACACCTGGGTGAGCACGTCGATGCAGTAGACGTCCTCGGCGACCATCCGCTGCACGCCGCGGACCTGGCCCTCGATCCGCCGCAGGCGTCTGATGACGTCTTCCTTGTGTGGTTCGTAACCGGCCACGGGAGCTCCTCAGTTGGCGGCGGCCCGGAAGCCGCGCAGACGCAGGCTGTTGCCGACGACGAAGACCGAGGAGAAGGCCATGGCCGCTCCGGCGATCATCGGGTTGAGCAGTCCGGCCGCGGCGAGCGGCAGGGCGGCCACGTTGTAGGCGAAGGCCCAGAACAGGTTCGAGCGGATGGTGCCGAGCGTCTTGCGGGCGAGGCGGATCGCGTCGGCCGCGGCCCGCAGGTCACCCCGTACGAGGGTCAGGTCACCGGCCTCGATGGCGGCGTCGGTGCCGGTGCCCATGGCCAGGCCCAGGTCGGCCTGGGCGAGCGCGGCCGCGTCGTTGACCCCGTCGCCCACCATCGCGACGCTGCGGCCCTCGGACTGCAGCCGCTTCACGACGTCGACCTTGTCCTGCGGCATGACCTCGGCGATGACCTCGTCGATGCCGACCTCGGCCGCGACCGACTCCGCGACGGCCTTGTTGTCGCCGGTCAGCAGGATCGGGGTCAGGCCCAGGGCGCGCAGCCGGCGGATCGCCTCGGCGCTGGTGTCCTTGACGGCGTCCGCGACCTCCAGGACCGCGCGTGCCTCACCGTCCCAGGCCACCGCGATGGCGGTGCGGCCGGCGCCCTCCGCCGCGGCCTTGGCGCGCTCCAGGTGCGGGGGCAGCGCCATCGCCCACTCGGCGAGCAGCTTCTCCCGGCCCACCAGGACCGCGTGCCCGTCGACGACGCCCTGGACGCCGAGGCCGGGGATGTTGGCGAAGTCCTCGGGGGTGGGCAGGGAGCCGACCCGGGCGGCCGCGCCGGTCGCGACGGCCTGGGCGATCGGGTGCTCGGAGGAGTGCTCCAGCGCGCCCGCCAGGCGCAGTACGTCGTTCTCGGCGACGCCCTCCGCGGTGTGCACGGCGAGCAGGGTCATCCGGCCGGTGGTGACGGTGCCGGTCTTGTCGAGGACGATGGTGTCGACCTTGCGCGTGGTCTCCAGGATCTCGGGTCCCTTGATCAGGATGCCGAGCTGGGCGCCGCGGCCGGTGCCGACCATCAGGGCGGTGGGGGTGGCCAGGCCCAGGGCGCAGGGGCAGGCGATGATCAGTACGGCGACGGCGGCGGTGAAGGAGGCCGCGAGGCCGGAGCCGGTGCCGAGCCAGAAGCCGAGGGTGGCCAGGGCGAGGCCGATGACGACCGGGACGAACACCGCGGAGATCTTGTCGGCGAGGCGCTGCGCGGCGGCCTTGCCGTTCTGCGCGTCCTCCACCATCTTGGCCATCCGGGCCAGTTGGGTGTCGGCGCCGACCCGGGTGGCCTCGACGACCAGGCGGCCGCCCGCGTTGAGAGTGGCACCGGTGACGGAGTCCCCGACGGAGACCTCGACGGGCACGGACTCGCCGGTGAGCATGGAGGCGTCCACGGCGGAGGAGCCCTCGACCACGGTGCCGTCGGTGGCGATCTTCTCGCCGGGGCGGACCAGGAAGCGCATCCCGGCCTGGAGGTCGGCAGTCGGCACCGTGACCTCGTGGCCGTCGCGGAGCACCGTGACCTCCTTGGCGCCCAGTTCGAGCAGCGCCTTGAGGGCCGCGCCGGCCTTGCGCTTGGAGCGGGCCTCGAAGTAGCGGCCGGCGAGGATGAAGGCGGTGACGCCGGCGGCGGCCTCCAGGTAGATGTTCCCGGCGCCGTCGGTGCGGGCGATGGTGAACTCGAAGGCGTGGGTCATGCCGGGCGTGCCCGCGGTGCCGAAGAACAGGGCCCACAGCGACCAGAGGAAGGCGGCGGTCGTGCCCACCGAGATCAGCGTGTCCATGGTGGCCGCGCCGTGCCGGGCGTTGGTCCAGGCGGCGCGGTGGAAGGGCCAGGCGGCGTAGGTGACGACGGGGGCGGCCAGGGTCAGCGACAGCCACTGCCAGTAGTCGATCTGCAGGGCCGGGACCATGGCCATCGCGATGACCGGCACGGCCAGGGCGACGGCGGCGGTGAGCCGCTGGCGCAGGGGGCGCAGTTCGTCGGCCTCCTCCGGCTCCTCCCCGGCGCCGGACGGGCCCTGGGCGCGGGCGGGGGCCGGCTCCTTGGCGGTGTAGCCGGTGGCCTCGACCGTGGCGATCAGGTCCGCGACGGAGATGTCGGCGTCGAAGGTGACCCTGGCCTTCTCGGTGGCGTAGTTGACGGTGGCCTCGACCCCGTCCATGCGGTTGAGCTTCTTCTCGATGCGGGCGGCGCAGGAGGCACAGGTCATGCCGCCGATGGCGAGCTCGACCTGGGCGGCGCCGGGAGTGATGGTGGTCATGAGGGCTGCTCCTCGTTCGAGCGCGGGGTGGGGGCCGGGGCCCGGTGGGATGCGGACGGGGCCCCGGCGGCCGGTGGATCGGGGCCGGGCGGTGTGTCAGGCCCGGCCGGTCAGCTCGTAGCCGGCGTCGTCGATCGCGGCGCCGATCGCGGCGTCGTCGGGGGCCCCCGCCGTCGTCACGGTGACCAGGCCGCCGTCCACGTCCACGTCCACGGAGAGGACTCCTTCGAGGGCGCCGACGGAGGCGGTGATGGCGGTCCTGCAGTGGCCGCAGCTCATGCCGGACACGCGGTAGGCGGTGGCGGTGCTGTCGACGACGGCCGTGACGGTGGTGGCGGCGGTACCGCAGCTGCCGTCAGGGGTGCAGCAGGAAGACATACGTTTCTCCTTGATCCGTTCAGATACCCACTGGGGGTATCCGGTTTCTGCTCTCAGATATACCCCCCACAGGTATCCGGCGCAAGCGTCGGCCGGGCTTGACTTGGTACCCCCCCGGGGTATGGTGAAGTCATGAAACCGCTGGATGCGGCCTTACGTCGTCTACCTCGTACGGGAGAGCAGCCATGAACACCGGAGTGAGGATCGCCGTCTTCGCCGCCGCGCTAGCAGCGACCTTCGGGACCGCGTACGGGGTCGGCGTGGGCGTGGGCCCCGTGGGCGCCCCGGCCGGTGCGGCACACGCGGCGGGCCACACGGCGCCGGCCGGTGGGGGAGCCGCAGGACACGCGGAGCACGAGAAGCCCGGCAAGGGCCCGGCGGCCGGCGGGCTCCAGGTCTCCGAGGGCGGGTACACGCTGAGCCTGGAATCCCCGCGCAGGACATCGGGGCAGGGTGAGCTGCGGTTCTCCGTCAAGGACGCCGCGGGCCGCCCCGTCACCGCCTTCAAGACCGAGCACGGCAAGGAACTGCACTTCATCGTCGCCTCGCGCGACCTCACCGTCTACCGCCACCTCCACCCGGTGCGGGCCTCCGACGGCACCTGGTCGACCCCCGTCGACCTCCCGGCGGCGGGCGCGTACAAGGCCTTCGCCGACTTCACCCCCGCCGCCGAAGGCGCCGAGGGCGTCACCCTCGGCGCGGACCTGTCGGTCGCGGGCGCCTACACCCCCGAGGCGCTGCCCCCGGCGGAGAGGACCGCGGAGGTGGACGGCTACCGGGTCGCCCTCGCCGGCGACCTCGACCCCGGCAAGGCCGGCGAGCTCAAACTGACCGTCAGCAAGGACGGCAAGCCGGTCACCGACCTGGAGCCGTACCTCGGGGCCTACGGCCACCTGGTCGCCCTGCGCGACGGGGACCTGGCCTACCTCCACGTCCACCCCAACGAGGGCGGGCCCGGCCCCGACGTCTCCTTCACCGCCACGGCCCCGAGCGCGGGGACCTACCGGCTCTTCCTGGACTTCCAGCACCAGGGCACGGTCCGCACCGCGGCCTTCACCGTCCGGGCGGGCGCCGCCGCTCCCGAGGCAGCCCCCGCCGCATCGCCCGCGTCCCCGGCCTCCCCGGCCGCCCCCGAGCAGTCGGACGGGCACTCCCACTGACCGCGCCCGCCCCGGCCCGCGACGCCCCGTCGCGGGCCGGGGCGCCGCGCGTGCGGAGCGCCCCGGCGGAACACGGGGCCGCCGGCCGTCGTTGCATGGATACCGCCAGGGAAGGAACCGCCGTGCAGGGGTACAGCGGACACAAGGACGACGTCCTCAAGCGGCTGCGCCGCATCGAGGGCCAGGTGCGCGGCCTCCAGCGCATGGTCGAGGAGGAGACGTACTGCGTCGACGTGCTCACCCAGGTGAGCGCCACCACCAAGGCCCTGCAGTCCTTCGGGCTCGCCATGCTCGAAGACCACCTCCACTCCTGCGTCGCCGACGCCGTCGCCGAAGGCGGGGACGCCGCCCGCGACAAGGTCGCGGAGGCCTCGCGCGCCGTCTCGCGCTTGGTGCGCGTCTGAATCCGGCGCCCGACCGCGTCCGAACGCCTTCGGACGGGCCGCCGGACGGTGTCTCCTTCCCGGCCACGCCACAGGCTTCAACGAGAAAATCCTTGATGCCGCACTAGACTGGCGGGTTGTTTGGCGCTGGACCGGAACAACCCGGGCGAACCCGGGCTCCGTCCGGCGACCCGGACGTTTCCGGGAACGAGACGCGAGGGCCCATGACAGCCACACCGGAACACGGTGAAGTCACCCTGCTCGACGACGGCGGGCGCACGGACGGGCACCCGTACGAGGAGCCCGGGAAGTCCGCCCGGTTCACCGCGGGCCCCGCGGCCCCGGTACGCACCCTCGTCGACGTCTTCGAGGCGTCCCTACGGGCCCACCCCGACGAGCTCGCCCTCGACGACGGCACCACCCGTCTGACCTACCGGGCCCTCGCCGCCGAGGTGGAACGCCGCCGGCGCGCCCTGGACGCCGCCGGAGTGGGCCTCGGCGACCGCGTCGGCGTCCGCGTGCCCTCGGGCACCAACGAGCTGTACGCGGGCATCCTCGCCGTCCTCGCCGCGGGCGCCGCCTATGTGCCGGTCGACGCCGAGGACCCCGACGAACGCGCCGAGCTGGTCTTCGGCGAAGCCGGCGTACGGGCCGTCCTGGGCGCCGGAGGCCGCATCGACCCCGTCGAAACCCCCGGCGGCGCCGGGGTCCGCGCACCGGCCGCGCGGCCCGGACCCGAGCACGACGCCTGGATCATCTTCACCTCCGGCTCCACCGGCAGACCCAAGGGCGTCGCCGTCAGCCACCGCAGCGCCGCCGCCTTCGTCGACGCCGAAGCCGCCCTGTTCCTCACCGACGAACCGATCGGCCCCGGCGACCGCGTCATGGCCGGGCTCTCCGTCGCCTTCGACGCCTCCTGCGAGGAGATGTGGCTCGCCTGGCGCTACGGCGCCTGCCTCGTCCCCGTACCCCGTTCCCAGGTGCGCAGCGGTGCCGACCTCGGCCCCTGGCTGGTGGAGCAGGAGATCACCGTCGTCTCCACCGTGCCGACCCTGGCCGCCCTCTGGGAACCGGAGACCCTCGACGAGGTCCGGCTGCTGATCTTCGGCGGCGAGGCCTGCCCGCCCGAACTGACCCAGCGCCTGGTCACCGAGGGCCGCGAGGTCTGGAACACCTACGGCCCCACCGAGGCCACCGTCGTCGCCTGCGCCGCGCTCCTGACCGGCGAGGAACCGATCAGAATCGGCCTTCCTCTCGCCGGCTGGGAGCTGGCCGTCGTCGACGGGGCCGGTGAACCGGTGCCCATGGGCGGCAGCGGCCAGCTCGTCATCGGCGGCGTCGGGCTCGCCCGCTACCTCGACCCCGAGAAGGACGCCGAGAAGTACGCCCCGCTGGAATCCCTCGGCTGGCGGCGCGCCTACCGCAGCGGCGACCTCGTCCGCGCCGAACCGGAAGGGCTGGTCTTCCTCGGCCGCGCCGACGAGCAGATCAAACTCGGCGGCCGCCGCATCGAACTCGGCGAGGTCGACGCCGCCCTCCAGGCCCTGCCCGGCGTCGCCGGCGCCGCCGCGGCCGTCCGCACCGCGCGCAGCGGCAACCAGCTGCTCGTCGGCTACCTCGTCACCCAGGACGGCTGGGACCACGCGGCGGCCGTCACCCGGCTGCGCGCCGAACTGCCCGCCGCGCTCGTCCCCCTGCTCGCACCCGTCACCGAACTGCCGACCCGCACCTCCGGCAAGGTCGACCGCGACGCCCTGCCCTGGCCGCTGCCCGACCTGGAGACCACCGGACCGGCGGAACAGCTGTACGGCACCGAGGCCTGGCTCGCCGAACAGTGGAGCGAGACCCTCGGGGTGGCCGTCACCGGCGCGGCCGACGACTTCTTCGCGATCGGCGGCAACAGCCTCGCCGCGGCGCAGCTCACCACCCGCCTGCGCACCCGCTACCCCAGAGCGGCCGTCCTCGACATCTACCAGCAGCCCGTCCTGCGCAAGCTGGCCCGGCGCCTGGAGAAGTCCGTACGGGAGGACGACGCCACCCGCACCGTCGCGCCCGTGCCGCGGCGCACCAAGGCGGCGCAGGCGCTCCTGCTGCTCCCCCTGTTCACCCTGGTAGGAGCCCGCTGGACGGTGGCGCTGCTGGCCCTGGGCAACGTACTGCACCACTTCGGGCCCTATCCGTGGGCGCCGACCGCCTCGTGGTGGCTCGTCGCCGCCGGCGCGGCGCTGCTCTTCAGCCCGCCGGGCCGCCTCGCGATCGCGGCCGGCGGGGCGCGCCTGCTGCTGCGCGGGGTGAAGGCCGGGCGGTACCCGCGCGGCGGAAGCGTGCACCTGAGGCTGTGGACGGCCGAGCGGCTGGCCGAGTACGTCGGCGCGACCTCGCTCACCGGTTCCTGGCTGGAGCGCTACGCGCGGGCGCTCGGCGCCAAGGTCGGCCCCGAGGTGGACCTGCACTCGCTGCCGCCGGTGACGGGCATGCTCAAGCTCGGCCGCGGCTGCGCCGTCGAATCCGAGGTGGACCTCTGCGGGCACTGGCTGGACGGGGACCGGCTGGAGATCGGCCCGGTCAAGGTCGGTGCGGGCGCGGTGGTCGGCACCCGCAGCATGCTGTTCCCCGGCGCGCGGGTCGGCAAGCGGGCCGAGGTGGCACCCGGCTCCGCCGTGGCCGGGCAGATCCCGACCGGGCAGCGCTGGGCCGGGGCGCCCGCCGTCAAACTCGGCCGGGCCAAGCGGAACTGGCCCAGGGAACGCCCGCCGCGCGGGCTGCCCTGGCGGGCCGCCTACGGGGCGGCCGGCTTCGGCCTCACGGCCCTGCCCGTGCTCGCCGCCCTGCCGGCCCTGCTCGTGGTGGGCCGGTTCGTGCCCGCCGACGCCGGCTTCGCGCAGGCGCTGCGCGGGGCCCTGCTCGCCGTGGTTCCCGGGGCGCTCGCCTTCGGGTTCGCGTACGCGCTGCTGCTGCTGGTCTCCGTACGCCTGCTCAGCCTCGGACTGCGTACGGGCACCCACCCCACCCACAGCCGTACCGGCTGGCAGGCCTGGACCGTCACCCGGCTGATGGACCTGGCCCGGGAGACGCTCTTCCCCCTGTACGCCGGGCTGATCACCCCGGTGTGGCTGCGGCTCCTCGGCATGAAGATCGGCCGCGGTGCCGAGGTCTCGACCGTGCTCGCCCTGCCCAGCCTGACCACCGTGGGCGAGGGCGCCTTCCTCGCGGACGACACCCTGACCGCCCCCTACGAGCTGGGCGGAGGCTGGATGCGGGTCGGACACTCCGAGATCGGCCGCCGGGCCTTCCTCGGCAACTCCGGGATGACCGCGCCGGGCCGCAGCGTCCCCGACGACGGACTGGTCGGGGTCCTGTCCGCCACCCCGAAGAAGGCCAAGAAGGGCAGCTCCTACCTGGGCCTGCCGCCGGTCAGACTGCCGAGGTCCGCCGTCGGCGCCGACCACAGCCGCACCTACGACCCGCCCGCCCGCCTGCTGTGGGCGCGCGGCCTGGTCGAGCTGTGCCGGCTCGTCCCCGTGTTCTGCTCGGCCGCGCTGGCCGTGCTGACCACGGCCGCGCTCTGCGCCCTGATCACGGCGCCCGGCCCCGGGCTCTGGCAGGCCGCGCTGCTCTCCGGCGCCGTCCTGCTCGCCGCCGGAACCGCAGCCTGCGCGGTCGCCGTGGCCGCCAAATGGCTGCTGGTCGGCCGCCACCGCACCGGCGAGCACCCGCTGTGGAGCGGCTTCGTCTGGCGCAACGAACTGGCCGACACCTTCGTCGAGGTCCTGGCGGTGCCGTGGCTCGTCGGATCGGTGCCCGGCACCTCGCTGCTGTCCCTGTGGCTGCGCGCGCTGGGTGCCCGGATCGGGCGCGGAGTGTGGTGCGAGAGCTACTGGCTGCCCGAGACGGACCTGGTGGTCCTCGGCGACGGCGTCAGCGTGAACCGGGGCTGCGTCCTGCAGACGCACCTCTTCCACGACCGGATCTTGAGGACGGATACTGTGGTCCTCCGCGAGGGCGCCACCCTGGGCCCGGGCGGCATCGTCCTGCCCGGGAGCACGGTCGGGGCCCGGAGCACACTGGGGCCCGCCTCGCTCGTGATGGCCGGGGAATCCGTCCCCGCCGACACCCGGTGGCTGGGCAATCCGATCGAGGCGTGGCGGTCCTGAACGGCCGGGCACAGCGGCACAGCGGCACACCGCAGGGAGCAGGGACGGCCATGAACCTCAGCGGCCAGAAGACAGCGGCATCGGACCCGTACTTTCCGGCCAACGGCGACTCCCGTTACCGCGTGCACCGGTACGAACTCGCTCTGGAGTACCGACCCGGC
Source organism: Streptomyces sp. AB3(2024) (assembly GCF_041862025.1). Classification (NCBI taxonomy): domain Bacteria; kingdom Bacillati; phylum Actinomycetota; class Actinomycetes; order Kitasatosporales; family Streptomycetaceae; genus Streptomyces; species Streptomyces sp. AB3(2024). Next base: position 121,301 of record NZ_JBGWAB010000004.1, on the reverse strand, counting down.
CCCAACCGGCTGTCCGGGACGGCCCGGCTCAGCGCGATCGCCGGCCGGGCCCCGCTCGCCGAGTTCGCCCTGAACCTGGCCGAGTTCAAGGTGGGCCGCGTCCTGGTCGACGGCCGCGTCCCGCACTACGCCCACCGGGGCGGCAAGCTGCGCATACGACCCGCCAAGCCCCTGCCCGCCGGTGCCGCCTTCACCGTGGAGGTGCACTGGGCGGGCAACCCCAAGCCCGTGCGCAGCCCCTGGGGCGGCCTCGGCTGGGAGGAACTGGCCGACGGCGCGCTCGTGGCCAGCCAGCCCGTCGGCGCACCCTCCTGGTACCCGTGCAACGACCGGCCCGCCGACAAGGCCTCGTACCACATCTCCGTCAACACGCCCTCCGCGTACACCGTCGTGGCGGGCGGCCGCCTCCTCACCCGGACCACCCGGGCCAGCACCACCACCTGGGTCTACGAGCAGCCCGCACCGACCTCCAGCTACCTGGTCGGCCTCTCCATCGGCCTGTACCAGACGGTGCTGCTCGGCGACCCCGGCCTCGACGGCGTCGCGCAGACCGCCCACGTACCGGCGCACCTGCTGCCGCGGTTCTCCCGCGACTTCGCCCGGCAGCCCGCCATGATGCGCCTCTTCGAGGAACTCTTCGGGCCCTACCCCTTCGGCGAGTACGCCGTCGTCATCGCCGACGAGGAACTCGACGTCCCCGTCGAGGCCCAGGGGCTCTCCCTCTTCGGCGCCAACCATGTCGACGGCGCCCGCGGATCGGAGCGCCTCATCGCGCACGAACTCGCGCACCAGTGGTTCGGCAACAGCGTCACCATCGCCGACTGGCGACACATCTGGCTCAACGAGGGCCTCGCGAAGTACGCGGAATGGCTCTGGTCGGAGCGCTCCGGCGGCCGCCCCGCGCACGACCTCGCCGCCACCGCCCACCGGCTGCTCTCCGCGCAGCCACAGGACCTGCGCCTGGCCGACCCGGGCCGCAAGCTGATGTTCGACGACCGCCTCTACCAGCGCGGGGGGCTGACCGTCCACGCGATTCGCTGCGCCCTGGGCGACACCGCGTTCTTCCGCATGCTCCGCGACTGGGCGGCCGTGCACCGCCACGGGGTGGTCACCACCGCCGTGTTCACCGCCCACGTGGCCCGCTACGCCACCGAACCCCTGGACGACCTCCTCACCGCCTGGCTGCACACCCCCGAGCTCCCGCCCCTGCCCGCGCCCTCGGTCGCCCCGGCCCGCCCGCCGTACCCACCGCACCCGGCGTCGGCGTAGCTCCGGGCGGTGCCGGGGCGCCCGGAGTGCCGATGCGGGCCCGCCGTGCCAGGCTGAAACGGGGTATTCCGCCGGTCGCGGTCACTTCGGACCGGCTCCGCAACCCATGGAGGCCGACATGGCCAGTGACGCCAGCAGAGCCCGCGCAGGGCAAGAACACCCCAGGCCCCATCATGCGCACGCGTCAGGCCGCACCCAACTGGCCGCGGCGCTGATGATCTTCGGTGGCGTGATGGCGCTCCTCGAAGGGATATCCGCCGCTTCCAGGGACCCCGTGTTCGTCGCGACGCGCCACTACGTGTTCGAGTTCAGCCTGGTGGGCTGGGGCTGGGTGCACATCATCCTCGGCGCCCTGCTCGTCTTCGCGGGCGTCGCCGTGCTCCGCGAGGCCCTGTGGGCCCGCTACTTCGGCGTCACCGTCGCCGGCCTGGGAGCGATCGCCAACTTCCTCTGGCTGCCGTACTACCCCTGGTGGGCCATGGTGCTGATCGCCGTGAACCTCCTCGTCGTCTGGGCCCTGCTCACGGGCATCCACCACGAAGCCGACGCGGCCCGGCCCGTGTGACCACCCCACCGCCGTCCCCGCCCTCGTCCCCGCGGTCTGCGCGGCCGGCGAGGGCGGCGCCGGCGGGCAGGACCGCGATGGGGGCGGTGGCGGCCACGGCCGCGACGGCCGCCCGGTCGTGGTCCTGCCATTCGAGGACGTGGAGGTCGCGGCGGCCCGCCTTCAGCAGGGCTTCGGCGCGGACCCACAGCCGGAGCAGCGCCGGGCCGGGATCCGGACCGGCGCCGGCCTCGCGGAGGTCCGCCTCGGGCAGCAGGCGGCGGAGCACGCGCGGCGGGCCCGGGCGGCGCGTCGAGGGCTCGACGTCGATGCCGACGGCGCCCGGACCGACGGCCGCCGCGACCAGACCGTCCGCGTGGCTCATGCTCACCCCCAGCCCGGGACGGACGCGCAGGTACGGGCGCCCGTGGCCGTGCCGTCCGCACCCGGGGCACAGCTGCGCCGGGGCCGACTCGTGCAGGGTCAGGCCCGTGTGGCGGGCGACGCACAGCCGGACGAGGAGCCGCGCCGCCAGTACGTCGTCACGGCGGCCCGGCACCCGTATCCCGGCGAGCCGCCGCCGTTCCCAGGGCGCGAGCAGGCCCTCGTGGAGCCCGGGGCGGGCCAGGACCTCCCGGGTGGTCGCCACCACCGCGATGCCCGTGTCCCGGCCCCGCGCCGCGCCGTCGGTCAGGGGCACGCGCTCAGGAAGCGCTTCTGGACGTTGTCGAGGGTGCGGAAGTCGTCGATGGTGACCTCCTGGAGGTCGATGGTGGTGCCGGACAGCTCCTCCAGGAGGTCGACGAACTCCAGGAAGTCCATCGAGTCGATGAGGCGTGCCTCGATGAGGTCCTCGTCGGTGCCGATGGGGCCGTCGAGGCCGGGGTTCTTCTCGTGAAGCCACGTGGCGATGCGGTCCATGGGGGAGAGTCGCTCCTTGCTGCTGTTGCGGTGACGTGAGGGTGGGGCGGGCCGCCTCAGAGGGCGGCGTCGCGGAGCCGGTCCAGGGCCCGCTCGGGGGTGCCGTGGGCGAGGACCATCGCGTGGACCCAGCGTTCGAGGCCGAAGGCGACGCAGGCGCTGTACGCCGGGCCGCCGGAGCCCGCACGGATGTCCAGCCGCTCGCCGAAGAAGTTGCGGTGCCGGTTCACGGAGGCGATGGCCGTGCCGTCGGGGGCGCAGAACTCGTGCTTGACGGGGTCCAGGGCCATCAGCCGGGCCCGGGCGCCCCCCTTGTCGTAGAACGGGTCGTCGGCGACGGCCCTGTCCAGTTCCAGTCCGAGGCGCGCGGCTGCCTCCAGGATGAACCCTGCTCCCTGTTCCAGGTGCTCGACCGCGCCCTGTTTGGTGCCGAGGTAGAGCACCTCCCGCATGTGGAAGCCCCACAGGCGGCGCAGCCCGTCGTAGTGGGTCTCATTGCGGAAGCAACGGCCGGCGGCGGAGAGGCGCAGGCCTTCCTCGCCCACGTCCCTGCCCTCCAGGGAGAGCAGCAGCCCGTAGCAGGTGGCGGACGGCAGGAGGTAGCCGGTCGGCCGCAGCGGCAGCTCTCCCGGCGCCTCGCCGGCGGCGAGCCCGTCGAGCGCGTCCGGGGCGAAACGCCCGGCGGAGACGCCGAGGTGGGGGAAGTTGCGGAAGAAGTCGAGCCGGGCCAGCCCCTCCACGGACAGCAGCGGCGGACCGATGACCTCGGGGGCGTGGAGCCGTGCGGCCAGCCCCGTGAGCAGGTCGTCCAGTCCGCGCAGGAGGGTGGTGCGGACCGGATCCAGCGTGATCAGGCCCGCACCTGGGCTCTTCAGGCCGCCGTCCGGCAGGGCCGTGGTGCTGGGTGTGCTCATGGGAACCGCTTCCTCTGGGCGTGGGTGGACGGTCGACGGCGTCGGCCGCACGGGTGGGCGCGGCGATCTCGCCACGGCGTCCGCGCGGTGCCGCCGACGCGCTTGCACCGGGGCGCGGACGGGTGGGGAGGTCCGCGCGTGCGGTCGGCGTCGACCGCGACGGGTGCGCGACGGCGAAGAAGCCGAATGTCCGATTAGGGGTGGACTGCGCATCAGGACACTAAGCCGCCCGCACGGCTATTGTCTAGACCAAACCTGGCGGACGGTCGAGTGGAGTTCCAGGCTCCGTTTCGGCGCAACTCCGTCTCTTGAGATGCCACTTGGCAGCGGTTATGGTCTAAACCAATTCCGTCGAACGGCGCGGCCCACGCACCCGCGCCACGGCGTGACCACCCGTCCCCGCCGTCCGCCACCGGCCCGCGCCGAGGGCCGCCCCGCGCTGTCCTCCGGCCGAGGAGGAGCGCGCGTCACCGCTGCCCTTCCCCCTCGTACCCGGCGGCGCGGCCGCGCCCGCCGACGAGCCGAACCGCCGCCCCGACTCCCTTTCTGGAGGGACCGCATGACGACATCTGCTCCCCGCCGCCCCCGTCTCCACCGGGCGGCCTCGGACCTGCCGTACTTCAGCGCGGACGGCGAGTCCTACCTTGCCCAGACCACCCTGCGGGAGCTGAAGAAGTCGAGACCGCTGCGGGTGCTGTCCGAGGAGGACTTCGCCCACTGGCAGACGTACGGCTACGTCATCGTCCGCGAGGCGGTCCCGGCGGAAGCGGCGCGGCGCCTCCTCGACTTCACCTGGCAATTCCAGGGCCTCGACCCGGACCGGCCGGACAGCTGGTACGAGGACCGGCCGTTCCGCTCCGACCTGGACCGGCAACTGCACGTGTACGGCTTCGTGGAGGCGTACCACCACCAGCTCCTCTGGGACAACCGGCAGGCCCAGCGCGTCTACGACGCCTTCGTCGACGTATGGGACTGCGAGGAACTCTGGGTCACCCAGGACCGGCTCAACCTCAACCCGCCCAACGTCGGGAACCGCGACCGCGCCCTGATCGAGCCCACGGACCGGGGCTTCGACATCGAACTGCACTGGGACATCGACACCACGCTCGGCGTTCCGCCGCAGCGCGTCCAGGGGATCATCGCGCTCAACGACACCCGGCCGGAGTCGGGCGGCTTCCAGTGCAGCCCGGAGCTGTTCCGCCGGTTCGACGCCTGGAGGGTCGGCCAGGCGGCCGACCGGGACCCCCTGCGCCCCGGCGCCGACCGGGCGGAGTACCCCGTCGTACGCCCCGACCTGCACCCCGGCGACCTGCTGATCTGGAACGGCCTGCTCGCCCACGGCGTGGCGCGCAACACCTCCCGGGACCAGGTGCGGGCGGTCCAGTACCTGTCGATGATGCCGGCCCTGGAGGAACACGAGCGGCTGAAGCGCTCCCGCGTCGACGCCTGGCGGCACCTGAGGACCCCGCGCTGGAACCGCACCCTGGTCGGCGACCCCGTCCTGCACGAGTCCGAGCGCTACCCCACGGCCACCCTGAACGAGCTCGGCAGCCGGCTGCTCGGGCTCACGTCCTGGAAGGAGACGGGCACCGCCACCCGCGCCGACCGGAGCGGGGAGCCGGCGTGCGCCGTGTCTGCCTGACCCTTCCCACCAACCGGCCCTGCGCGGCGACGATCAGGGCCGTGGCCGAGGAGGCCGCGTACGGCGCCCGCCGTTTCGGCGCCGAGGTGCACCTCCTCGTCCTCGACTCCTGCGACGCCCCGGCGCTCGCCGGGCACCGGGAGGCGGTCGCCGCCCTGCCCGCGGTCCCGGGAGTGGTCGTGCACCACCTCGACGAAGACGCCCAACGGGCCTTCCTGCACGAGGTGATCACCCGGTCCGCAGCCGCCGCACCCGGACGGCTGCTGGACCTGATGCTGCCGTCCCGCGTCTCCTACGGAGCCTGCACCAACCGCGCCTTCCTCATCGCGGAGGCCCTGGGCTGCACCTCCGTCCACCGCCGGGACTCGGACAGCCGCTACCAGTACCTGGACGGAGAACCGGTCTTCCCCCTCCACCACGAGCTGACGTCCCTCGGGCGGCCCGCCGCCGACGTGTCCGCCCTGGTCACCCGCAGCAGGCTCGACCCCGCCTGCGCGGACCGGCCGGTGGCCCTGGTCGGGGGCTCCTTCGTCGGCGAGATGTCCGTGGACGTGGAGGAGATCCGCCGCCTCGACCCGTCCGTCTACGAGGACGTGGTGGGCCTCTCCGTCCCCGCAGGCCACCCCGAGATCTGGCGCAGGAACCTGATCGCCGAGTCCTTCCGGGGCGCCGGTACCGCCGCGTTCACCGGCGACACCACCACCCTCACCCGCGTCAGCCCCCTGCGCGTCGACATGTGCAACATCGCCCTCGACCGCGAGGTCTACGCCCGGGTGCCCCTGCCGCCGGCCACCGACACCATCGGCAGCGACTACTTCCTCCTCCACCTGGTCCACGACGCACGGCTGCCGGGAGTCCTCCACAACCGGCACATCGTCAACTTCCATACGCGCGAACGCCGTTCCGACGAAGGCTTCCTCGCCTACCAGCTGCGCTTCGCCAAGTTCCTCCTCTCCGGCCCGCACCTCGACGCCGTGTACGCCGCCACGCGGCAGGCCGGTGAGGCGCTGCTCGACCCCGACGGCCACGTCCGCGCCGCCGCCGTCGCGGGCTTCCTCAGGGACGGCGCCCGCGTCGGCCCCGAGGAGGGCGCCGGACGGCTCGACGTCCTCGACCGCTCCTACCGGACCCTGGGCGGCCGCTACACCACGGCCGCGGACGTGCTCACCGCCCGCCGCGCACGGCTCCTCGACGACGCCCGGCAGGACATGGAGGACTTCGCCGTCCTGACCGACGCCTGGGAGGACCTGACCCGCGCGAGCCGGGCGCAGGGCCGTCCCGGCCCGACGCACCGGGAGTCCGCGCGATGCACCGCATGAGCCGCTCCCGCCGGCCGAACGGCACGCACGTCCTCACCGTCACGTACGCGGGCGGGGAGGAGCGCCGGGGCCCCGTCACGATGGGGCAGGCCAACATGATCCGCTGCATGCTGCGGGACGAGCCCGATCACATCAACATCCACGACGTGTGGCCGGTCCCCGAGGGGACCCGGACGGACTCGGTGGTCGAAGCCCTGCGCGCCCTCGTCGTACGGCACGAGGCCCTGCGCACGACCTTCCCGCACGCCCCGGGCGGCGCGCCCCGCGAGCAGGCCGTGGCGGCCCGGGGAACGTTCACCGTCACCGTCCTCGACCACGGGGAACTCCCCGGGGACCCCGTCGGGTACGCCGAGTCGCTGGCCCGACGGGCGCGCGAGGAACCCTTCCGGCTGGACCGGGACTTCCCCCTCCGCCTCTCCCTGGTGACACGCGCCGGCACGCCCGTGTGCGTGGCCATGGCGGCGAGCCACGCCCTGACCGACGCCGGCGCCCTCGCGGTCCTGAAGGAGGAATGGCTCGGCCTGCTCGCGGGCGAGGAGCTCGCCCCGCCCGCCGCGCTCACCCCGCTCGGCCTCGCCGCGGAGGAGGCCACCCCGGCCGGTCTGCGCAGGTCCGAGGCATCGCTGCGGCACTGGGAGCGGATCATCCGCACCGGACCCCAGGCGATGTTCGCGGAGCCGGGCGCCGAGGGCACCGAGGTACGGGCGCCCCTGCTCACCCTCCGGTCGCGGCGGGCCGCCCGAGCGCTGGCAGGCGCGGCCGAACGCACCGGCGCCCTGCCGTCCACCGTCCTGCTGACCGCCTGGTGCGCGCTCGTCGCCCACCGCACCGGGCAGGACGCCTGCGTCATCGCCGCCCCGACCTCCAACCGGTACCACCCCCGGCTCGCGCGCTCGGTGAACACCCTCTCCCAGGACGCCCTGCTCTCCCTCGACGTCCGGGTGCCGTCCTTCGACGTGCTCCTCAAGAAGGCCTGGGGAGCGGCCCTGAACGCCTACCGGCACAGCCGGTTCGACGCGCTCGGCCTGTGGGAGGTGATCGGCAGGGCCACCTTCGAGCGCGGCAGCCGGTTCGCGCGCGACGTCGTGTTCAACGACGTGAGCACGCTCCCCGCCACCGTGGCCTCCCTCACCGCGGACGGCCCGCCGCAGGGCCGGGACCCGTACGGGCCGGAGCTGGAGCTGACCTGGGGCCCGGAGCAGGTCCTGCCGACCCGCGCCCTCGTCTTCGTCCACGCGACCGATCCGCTGCTGCACCTCGGCATGTGGGCCGACCCCGTGCTGTTCGGGCGGGAGGAGGCCGAGGGTCTCCTCACCGGTCTGGTGCGGCTCCTGGAGGCCGTCGCCGCGCGGGACGTGCCGCTCGCGTCGCTCACCGGGGAGACGGGGGTCCGGCCGGTGGAACGCGGCCCCCACTGGCTCCGGGTGGACGGCTCCTGGACCTCGCCGCCGCTCGTGGCCGCGACGCTGAGCCGGGCCCTGGACGGCCTGCCCGTACACGTCACCGCGGACGCCCCGGCCGGGAGCGCGCCGGCCGGGAACGCGCCGGCGGAGAGCGCCCTGACGGCGTACATCGCCGCGGGCGACACCCCGCTCACCCCGGCGCAGGCCCACACCGCGCTGATGGACGCGCTCCCAGGCCGCCCCGGAGTACTGGCCCCGAGCCGGTACGTGATCGTCCGGCACCCGCCGGCCGAGGCGGACCGCGGCGACGCCTGGCTCCACCGGAAGATCCTCAGGGAAGGGACCGGCCGGCAGCGGCCGATGTGACATGACGATGGATGAGGCAACCGCGCGGCGGGAACAGCAGACCCCGCCGCCCAGCCCGTGGCGGTCGAGCCGCTTCCGGCTGTTCTTCACCGCCCGCAGCACCTCGCTGCTCGGCGACGGCATGCTGATGGTGTCGCTGACGACCGCCGTGCTCGGGGCGGGATACGGGGCGGCCGGCGTCGGCTACGCGCTGGCCGCGTGGATGGCGCCGATCGTCCTGCTCGTGCTGTTCGGCGGGGTCCTCGCCGACCGGTTCACCCCCCAGGTGATGATGGTCGGCGCGGACGTGGTGCGCACGGTGGTCATGCTCGCGCTCGCGCTGCTGCTGATCGGCGACCACGTACGGCTGTGGCACGTCATGGCGCTGCTGGCCCTCAGCGGCGCCGCCACCGCCATGTTCCAGCCGGGCCTGGCGAGCCTGGTGCCCCGGGTCGCCGAGGACATCCAGCGGGCCAACGCCCTCCTGAGGATCTCCGAGGCCATCTGCACCCTGCTCGGTCCCGGGGTTGCCGGTCTCCTCGTGGCCTACTGGAACGTGGCGGGATCGTTCGTGGTCATCGCGGCGGCGTACGCGCTCAGCGCCCTGGGCCTGGCGCCGCTGCGCGGGCTCGGCACCGCCCGGGACGAGAGCGACGACCCGATGTGGCACCGACTGGCCGCCGGATGGCACGAGTTCCGGTCCCGCTCCTGGCTGTGGGGGGTCATCTCCGTATGGGCGGTGTACGGCCTCTTCGTCTTCGGCCCGGCCCTTCCGCTGGGCGCGACGCTGCTCACCGAACAGCACGGCGCCGGCGGATACGGCTGGATCGCCTCGGCCGACGGCGCCGGGACGATCGTCGGCGGCCTGCTCGGCATGCGGGTCCGCCCCCGGCGCCCGCTCGTCGCGGGGGCCTGCGCGATGTTCTTCTTCTCCCTCAACCCCCTCGCGCCCGCCCTGGGCTGGTCCTTCACCGTGACGGCGGTGACCGGGGCCGTGGCGGGCTGCGGGTTCGCGTTCTGGGGCGTCATGTGGGCGACGAGCGTGCAGTCCCACATCCCGCTGGCCGTCCTGAGCCGCGTCTCGGCCTACGACGTGGCCGGCTCGATCATGGTCATCCCCGTGGGCCGCGCCCTGGCCGGCCCGGCGGCGGCCGCCTTCGGAGCGGACCGGGTGCTGCTGTTCTCCTCGGCCGTGGGCGTCGTGTGCATCGGCGTGATGCTGGGCGTCCCCGCGATCCGCGCACTGGAACGAGTGCCGGAGAAACGGTAGTCCGCCTACAGTTGGTCATGTTCCTGACAGCAGTGCCACTGCACTACCCGAGGGGGGCGATCAGAGCATGACCAACCCTGAGAGCGCGGGACACGACTACGACGTCGTCATCGGCGGAGCCGGCCCGGCCGGCAGCGCCGCGGCGATCCTGCTCGCTCGACGCGGTGTCCGCGTCGCACTGCTGGAACGCCACTCGGACCCCGGGGCGTACAAGGTGCTGTGCACCCATTCCATCACGGCCAACGCCTACCCCGTGCTGGACGAACTCGGCCTCGTTCCCGCTCTCGAAGAGGCCGGAGCCGTCCGCAACGAGGCGCGCTGGTACACCCGTTGGGGCTGGATCGAGCCGAGGGCCGCGCCGGGCGGCCCCGAGCTCCCGTACGCGTACAACATCCGGCGCAGCGTCCTCGACCCGCTGATCAGATCCCGCGCGGCGCAGACCCCCGGCGTCGACCTGCTCCCCGGCCACCGGGTGACCGGGCTGATCCGGGAGGCCGGGCGGACCGTGGGCGTGCGCGCGTCGACACCGCGGGGCGAACGGGAGATCCGGGCCCGCCTGGTGGTCGGCGCCGACGGCAAGGACTCGGCGGTGGCGAAGCTCGCGGAGGTGCCCACCCGGCTGCACGAGAACGGGCGATTCGGCTACCTCGCCCACTTCCGCGACCTTCCGCTGCACGGCGGGATCGGGCAGACCTGGTTCCTCGAACCCGACATGGCCTACGCGTTCCCGAACGACGACGGGGTGACGGTCCTCGCGGTGCTCCCGGACAAGAAGCGACTGCCGGCCTTCCGGGAAGACCTGGAGGGCAGCTTCCTCGACTTCGTCCGCGCCCTGCCAGAGGCGCCGCCCATCGACTCCGCCGAACGCATCACCAAGATCATCGGTACGGTCGACTACCCCCTCGTCACCCGGGATCCGACCGCACCGGGCATCGCCCTGATCGGCGACGCCGCCCTGACCGGGGATCCCCTGTGGGGAGTGGGCTGCGGCTGGGCCCTGCAGTCGGCGCACTGGCTGGCGCGGGCGGTGGCCCCGGCCGCGGCCGGCCGCGGCGACCTCGACAGGTCCCTCGCGGCGTACGCCCGTACCCACCGCCGCCGGCTGCGCGGCCACCAGAACCTGGCGGTCGACTTCGCCAAGGCCCGCCCGTTCAACCCCGGGGAGCGGCTGGTCTTCTCGGCGGCGGCGCGCGACGAGGCGATGGCGCGGCACATGTACCTGTTCGCCTCCCGCCTGATCGGTCCGCCGCGCTTCCTGAACCCCGTGGCACTGACCAGGGCCGCGGTGGTCAACATCCGACACCGCCGGGCATCCACGCCGGCCGCGCACCGCTCACACCCGGACTCCTGACCGGCACCCCTCCACCCCGGCCGGTGAGCCGGGCCGGCGGCCCACGGCCCGGTGGACCACGGCCCGGCGGCCCACGGCCCGGCGGCCCACGGCCCGGCGGCCCACGGCCCCGTGGCCGACCCGCAGGGGGCCGGCCGCCCGCGTCGGCCCGGGAGGATCAGCCCGTCGCGTGCCGCTGGAGCGTGGCCGCCAGGAGATGGGAGTCGAGGAGGGAGACGTCCGCCGTCCTGTCCGCCCGTGCGTAGCCGGCCAGCATCCGCTTCGTCAGGACGAGCGCTTCGGGCGAGCGCCGGACGAGGGGCCCGGTCCAGGAATCGATGACCTTGTCCAGCTGGTCGAGCGGGGCGGTCCGGTGCAGCAGACCGATCCGGTGGGCCGTGTCGGCGTCGAACACGTCGCAGGTGAGCATGAGCTCGCGGATCCTTGAGGCGCCCACCTCGGAGACCAGCCGCCCCATCGCACCGCCCCACGCCGGCGGCAGCCCGATGCCGACCTCCGGCATGCGGAAGCGGCTGGTGTCGGCCCCGGCGCGCAGATCGCAGAAGGAGGCGAGGGCGAGACCCGCGCCGATGACCCGCCCGTGCAACCGGGCGATGGTGACCGCGTGCGTGTTCTCCAGGGCCTGGCACAGCCGGTGCGCCTTGTCGGCGATGCGCCGCAGGCCCGCTCCGGACGGATCGGCGGCCAGTGCCTCCCCGTACTCGCCGCGGTCGGCACCCAGGCAGAAGTCCGCACCCATGGACGACAGCGTCAGGATCCGGACGTCGGGTCTCTCGTGGAGGTCGTCCAGCAGGGTGATGAGGTCGTCCAGGACCGCGGAGTCCAAGGTGTCCTCCTGCCCCCAGGGGTTGAGGCGCACGCGCAGTACGGGGCCGTCCTGCTCGGCGACGACCGCCTTGGGAACGGTCCGGGTGTGGGTGGATTCGGTCATGCGACGGCCACGTCCAGGTTCAGAAGGCGCCGGAACGCCACGCGGGGCGCCATCGACGGGGGGCGTACGAGGGTGAGGCGGGGAAGCCGCCGGATCAGCTGGCGGAGGAGGGTCTGGGCTTCGAGGCGGGCCAGCGGCGCGCCGAGGCAGTAGTGGATGCCGCCGCTGAAGGCGAGGTGGCCGGGCGTGCGCTCGGGGTCGAACCGGTCCGGGTCGCTGTGCCTGGCCGGGTCCCGGTGCGCCGCTCCGACCATGAGGTGGACCATCTCGTCGCGGCGGATCTCGATGCCTCCCAGCACGCAGTCCTGCGAGGCGACCCTGCTGATCACATGGGTGGGCGGGTCGTAGCGGAGCGTCTCCTCCACGAACCCGGGCACGAGGTCCGGGTTGTCGGCGACCATGTCCCAGCGGTCCGGGCTCTCGACGAGCCGGAGCGTCATCGTCGAGAGGAGGGTCGCGGTGGTTTCCAGGGCCGCCAGCAGGACGAACAACACCAGGAAGTAGACCGCCTCGTCGGCCTTGTCCCGGTCGGGCTCGATCGTGTCCCACGTCCGGATCCACCGGGTGACGGGGTCATCGCCGGGGTGGGAGCGCCGGTCACGCACCAGTTCCATGAAATAGGTGCGGAGTTCGGCCGTGGCCGCGTCGGACAGAGCCAGCTGGCTGGCCGAGGGCAGGAGTTCCTGGGTGAAGACCTGATCGTGCGTCAACTGCCGGAGCCTGGGCCAGTCGGCCCGGGGCAGCCCCAGCCAGTCACCGATGGTGGCCACGGGCAGCTCCTCGCAGACGAGCTCCGAGATGTCCGCCTCGCCGGTGCGTATTCGCTCCGTGAAGGCGTCGAGGAGCTGATCCGCGGTCCGGTGCACGTTGCGGCCGATGCGCTCCACGCTGCCCCGGTCGAACGTGCCCGCCGCCCGCCGCACCCTGGTGTGGTCCGGGGGGTTGAGCGCGGCGAGCGTGTTGCTCATCTCGCGCGAGCTGGGTGCGTTCCAGCGTGTCCCCGGCCCCTGGCGCTCCCGCCATTCCCTGTCGGGCTCCAGCCATTGCCGGCTGCGCAGAACCTGGTCGCAGGCGGCGAAGCCCGTGACCGCCGAGCCTCCCCAGGGTGCGGGCACCACTTCGCCCCGCGAGAGGAGTTCGGCGTATATGGGGAAGGGGTCGGCCTGCCCTCTGGCCGTCCGCAGACGGGAGAAGAGGGAGGCGGACGCCCGGCGGTCGTACGACGGACTTGTGGCAACGCCCATGATGGCGGCTCCTTTCTGAGAACCAGCCGCCATGCATACCCACATGATCGTTAAAGACTCCACTACCACTGAGTACTCAGGACGTTACTAGAATCACACTCGATTCACCCGCCCTTGGTCCACGCCAGGAAACGGCTGAAAAGACCGCCCTTGGGCTGCGGCGCGGCGCCGGCCCCCGCACGCGACGGGCCGGTGCCGGAGGGAGAGGAGGCGGCTGCCTGCTGCTGGGACGTTTGGCCCGCGTTCGATCCGGCCGACTCGGCCGCCGGGGGAGCGGCCCTCGGGGTGAAGCGGATCGGGAGGGTGACCAGCGAGCGGATCCACGGGCTCGGCGCCCAGGTGAGCGCCTTGAACGGGACGCGCATCTCGACGTCGGGAAGCTGGTTGAGCAGCGTCTCGACGGCCGTCACGGCGATCATGAAAGCCGGGTCCTTGGCGGGGCAGGCGTGCGGGCCCGCCCCGAACGCCAAGTGTGCCTTCGCGCTGAGCTGTTCGCGGTGCCTGGTCAGCTTCGGGTCGGTGTTGGCCGCGGCGAACGAGATCAGGACCGGGTCGTTGGCCCGGACCAGCCTGTCGCCGAGCTCGACGTCGTGGGTCGGGTAGTGCGCCGCGTAGTTGGCGATCGGCGCGTAGTTCCAGAGGGTCTGGGAGACCGCGTCCTCGACCGGGAGGCCGATCTGCCAGTCCTCGCCGAGGTACAGGGCGCTGCTGGTGCCGATGGCCGCGGCCAGCGGCGCGGTGCCACCGGAGAGGAGGGTGACCAGCTGGTGGAGCACCTCCTCGTCGCTCAGCTGGGCCGAGTGCTCCATCAGGCGCGTCGTCAGGTCGGCCCTCGGGCGCCGCCGCTTGAGGGCGATCAGCTCGGTGAGCGCACCGCCGAGCACCTCGTCGGCCCCGGACGTTCCCTCGAAGATGCCACTGATGCCGGCGATCACCCGGTCGCCGATCTCGGGCGGGCAGCCGAACAGCTCGCTGAACACCAGCAGGGGCAGCGGCTGGGCGTACTCGGCCATCAGCTCCGCCTGCCCGCGGATGTCGGTACTGAACTGGCTGATCAGGTAGTTGGCGGACTGCTGAGTCTGCCTGATGAGCTGGTGCTCGTTGACGGTGGCGAGGCTGTCGGTGACGGCCCTGCGCAGTCGGGCGTGCGCCGCACCGTCACTGAACAGTGCGTTGGGGCGGTAACCCATCATGGGCAGTGCCGGGCTGTCGGCCGGGACGCGCCCTTCGCTCAGCGCGTTCCAGCGGCGGGAGTCGCGTACGAAGGAGGCGGGGTTCTGCAGGACGTACAGCGCGGCGTCGTAGCTGGTGACGAGCTCGGCCGCGACGTCGGGGGCGATGTCCACGGGCGCGCTGGGACCGTACGGACGCAGCTGTGCGTAGTGGCTGTCGGGGTCGGCTCCGAACGAGGGGCCGTACATCCGGACGTTCCCGTGCGCGGGGCAGCCGGGGGGTATCTCTTGCGGTTCACGTGGCTGTTGCATTCCTGCGCTCCTAGCCGAGTTGGGACATGAGGTGTTTCGCGAGGGTGATGAGGGCCTGCGCCGAGGAGTTCTGGTCCCGTACGTCGCACTTGACGACGGGGGTCTCGGCGGTGAGGTTCAGGGCCTCGCGCACCTCGTCGAGCGGGTAGTCCGTGGTGCCCTCGAAGTGGTTCACGGCGATGGCGTACGTCAGGCCGAAACGCTCGACGAGGTCCAGGACGGGGAAGGACTCGTGCAGTCGCTCCGGGTCGACCAGGACCAGCGCGCCCAGAGCACCGCGGGAGAGCTCCTCCCACATCTCCTTGAAGCGTTCCTGGCCGGGCGTTCCGAAGAGGTAGAGCACCAGGGTGTCGCTCAGGGTGAGCCGGCCGAAGTCCATGGCGACGGTGGTGGTCTTCTTGCCGGGCGTGCCCGACAGGTCATCGAAGCCCATGCTGGCCTCGGTGATCTCTTCCTCGGTCCGCAGCGGCTCGATCTCGGAGAGACTGCCGATGCAGGTGGTCTTGCCGACCCCGAAGTGCCCCACTATGAGGATCTTCACCGCGTGGGAGACGTCTGGATCCAGGTACACGGGCTAAGCTCCGAATCGATTCTTCAGGCCCTCGAGCACGGCGCTGACCAGTTCTCTGTCGACACGTTCGGCACGCGGTATCGGTCTCCTCGCGAGGATGAGACGGTCCTCCTCCAGCTGCGCCAGCAGGATGCGGACGATGCCCAGGGGCAGGTGCGTGTGCCCCGCCACCTCGGCCACGGACAGGAAGCCGTTCGCGACCAGGTCCATGACCTGCCCCGCTTCCGGGGAGAGCGTGCGCGCCGTGACCTGTCCGCTCTCCGCCGCCGTCGCCGTCACGAGCGTCGTGTGCTCGTACTCGTGCTCCGGGGGCAGCGCCCGTCCGTTCGTGATCACGAAGAGGGGGACTAATGGAGACGTCAGTTCCAGATGTTCGTCGTGTTCGGGTCCGTCAGGCACGGCCTGTTCCCTTCCCCGGTGTCGCCCCCGCGGTCAGTCTGGGAACCACCTCGTGCAGACGCATGGTGAACTCCTCTATGTCACAGTCGTGTTCGGCGGCAGCGGCCAGGAGGGCATCGGGGCCGGCCGCGATCAGGAAGATCCAGCCGTGCTGGAACTCGATGACCGTCTGACGCCATTCCGCGTCCTCGACGACCCCCGCGAACTGGGAGGTCACCCGGCTGTAGGCGTGGATTCCCGTCATGGCCGCGGAGATCGTGTCCGCGAGGTCGCGGCTCATCCCGTCGGTCGCCCCGCGGGGAAGGCCGTCCGATCCCAGCAGCACCGCGTGGAGGGCGCCCTCGACCCGGGACACCACCTGGTCGAGCTCGCGGAGGACGAATCCCGAGTCACCGGCGCGCTGCGGCCGGGGGGCGCCGCGCCGGGCACCTGCGGCGTCCTCGGCGCTCACCCTCGGGGGCGAGGTGAGGTTGGTGCCCAGTCGGGCGACGAGGCGGTGCATGCGGAAGGAGATCTGCTGCATGTCCACGTCGGGCGCGGCCGCGGCGGCGAGATAGGAGCCCTGCCCGGCTCCGATCAGGAAGCTCCAGCCGTGCGAGAACTCGATGATGGTCTGGTTCCACTGCCGGTCCTCGTCCGTTCCGGCGAAGTGGGCCGTCGCCCGGCTGAGCGACTGCATCCCGGCCATGGCGGCGGAGATGGTGCGTACATCCTTCTCGGCCAGGCCTTCCGTAGCGCCGCGAGGGAGGCCGTCCGCGGACAGCAGGACGGCGTGCCGTGCGCGGGGCACGTTGTGCACGATGTCCTCAAGCATCCACGACAGGTCTGCGGTCATGCGTCTTCGGGCCCTTCGAACGAGGTGGCGTCAAGGTTGCGGCCGGAGAGCGTGCCGCGCTGGAAGGCCCCCAGCCCGCGCCCGGAAGCGCGGCCCGGCTCTCCCGGGGTCCGCGGCGCCGGCGGGGCGGCGTCGGGATCGGGAACGCTCGCGATGGGCGCCTGGCGTGCGCCGCGCTTGGGCAGGCCGTGCATCGTGCGCGACGGCGGGCTCTGGGGCCGGCTCTCGGCGGCGCGCCGGATGTTGCTGACCGGGGCCTCCTGGGGGGCGGGGGCGGGCGGTATCTCCTCCATGGTCCACAGCTCCTCGGGCAAGAGGACGACGGCCCTGACGCCGCCGTATCGGGAGACTCCGGTGACGTCCACCTTGAAACCGTACTGACGCGCGATCAGGCCGATCACCGGGAAACCGAACTTCGGCTGGGTCCCGAGCTCCGACAGGCGGGGGGCGACCTCTCCGGAGAGCAGCATGGTCGCCCGCTGCCGGTCCTCGTCGTTCATGCTCACACCGGCGTCGTCGATGACGATGCACAGGTTGTTCTGGACGCGCTGGAACGTCACCTCGATCGGTGCGTCGTGCTGCGAGAAGCTCGCGGCGTTGTCGAGCAGCTCCGCCACGGCGAGTGCGACGGGCGCGACCGCGGACGCCTTCAGCGCGAGACCGGTCTGCTGCATGATGGCGACCCGGTGGAAGTTGCGGATCTGGCCCTGGGCGCTGCGCACCACGTCGTAGACGCTGGCGGGCCTGTTGCGACGGCCGAGCGGCGCACCGCACATGACGGCGATGCCCTGGGCCTTGCGCGCCATCTGCGCGTTGGCGTGGTTGACGTCCATCAGGTCGCTGAGGACGGCGTGTCCGCCGTACTTGCGCTGGATGTCGTCCAGGAGCGTCGTCTGCTCGGCCGCGAGGCTCTGCAGGAACCTGGCGGCACCCTTGAGGACGGTCTTGGTGTTCTCCTCCGCCGCTTCCTGGGCTTCGCGGAGCGTGGCGTCCTGCTCGCTCCGGAACCTCTGCAGGTCGGCGTGGAGGGAGTGCAGGTGGCCGTCTGCCGTGAGCAGCGCCTGCCTCAGTTCGGCCTCGGTGTGCCGCTTCTTCGCCCCCAGCGCCCGGTTGCGGGCGACGAGTGCCGCGACTGCGGCAACGGCTATCGCCGCCACCGCAACCAAGCACCACACAAGTGCGTCTCGATTCATGGAAACCTTTCCCGGCGCATGGCATGCCGACGGCTGCAGATACACCTCGCGAGGCCCCGCAACACGGCTGATCGGCACGGTTCGCCTGCGGTTACGCGGAGATGAAGCCGCCGATCGCAGATCAGCATCTGAGTCAAATATTGATCAAGATCACAGATGTCGGGATGCTATCACCCGGATCTCCGCCCCCCTGACCCCCACCACGGCTCCGCATGCGCTCAACCGGGCCGTCGTGGCAGCGGGTTGACATGCCCCTTTCGGCTCCGCATCCGCCGCCGGCAACCCCCTTCGTTGTCGGTCCGTCAAGGAGTTCTTCACGAGAGCAGCGTCAATCTCTCACATCGCCCCGGGGCCCCGCCGACCGAACTCCTGAAGGACCCCACCGGCGGCCGACGGGCGCCCGTGCGCCGAATCCCGCGTTTTCTCCAGGTCGATTTTCCGCCACTGGCGCATTTCAGATCCCCCTGATTGCGGGCGGCCGGAATCCCCAATGCGGCTTCATTCTTCGTGGTCCTCGGGCTCCCCGGTCGCCGACGCACGGTCAGCGCGACGAGCCCGGGCGCCCGGGTACGTCCAGCACGGCCTGAAACTGCCCGAGCGCCTCGTCGATACGGCCGGTCGCCACGTAGGCGCGGCCCAGCCGCGAGCGGATGTCCATCTCCAGCCAGTTGTAGCCGGGTTCGGTGAGGGGGGACAGCAACCGGTGCTGGCGCAGCGCCTGGTGGTGGAGGGCCACCGCCGCGTCCGGATCTCCCTCGGCCTGCACCGCCGTGCCCAGCCGGGTCAGGCCGCGCGCGCAGAGGAACACGTCCCCGCCCTCCTCGACCAGGTGGACCGCCTGGCGGAGCAGGATCCCGGCCTCGGCGTACCGGCCGAGGCGGAGGTGGACGTCGGCGGCGAAGCTCAGCACCCTGCCGAGCATGCGCGGTCTGCCGCTGCGGTCGGCGTGGGTACGGGCCGCGGCGAAGCAGTCCAGCGCCTCCTCGTTGCGTCCCTCCAACTGGTGGGAGAGGCCCTGGATGACGCATGCCATCGAGGCGACCCAGTCGTTGTCCGCCGGCCGGGACAGGCCCAGCGCCGCGGTGACACGGGCGATCGCCTGCCCGCCCTCGCCCACGCTCAGGTCGACGGACGCCAGCCCGACGAGAGCCCGGGTCTCTTCGATCGGGTCGCGGCCGCGCCGGCTGAGGTGGAGCGCCTCGGTGAACAAGGCCCGCGACTGCGCGTACCGGCGTTGGTACACGCCCGTGAAGGCCAGGCAGTTGCGCAGGGCGACGGCCATCCGCGGGTCGGTGGCCTCGTCGACGCGCGCGAGTGCGATCTCCAGGGCGGTCTGGCACTCGTGGTAGCGGCCCTGCCGTGTGAAGTAGTCGACCAGCGCCTCGGCGATCCAGCACGCGTGGTCGACCTCGCCGAGGGCCACGGCGTGCCCGACGACGTCGGCGAGCTCCCCGCCGGCCGCGTCCAGCCAGACCTCCGCGTCCTTCCAGTGCGTGAACGGTGCTCCGGCGGGTCGGGGCCCGGTGGGGAAACCGGTGGCAAGACCCCAGTCACTGGTGATCCGGGCGGCGTCCAGGTAGAGCCGGAGGGCGGCCGTGCGCGTGCCGGCGGCCTCGGCGGGCAGGGCTTCCGCGAGGCGCCGGGCGTGCACGCGAACCAGGTCGTGCAACCGGTAGCGGCCCGGACGCGGCTGTTGCAGAAGGCTCGTGTCGACCAGGCTCTCCAGGATCTGCTCGGTGTCGTCGGACGACCCGCCGAGCATGGCCGCGGGCGTCAGTACGTCGAACTCGACCGTCGGCGCCTGGCCCAGGGCGCGGAATCCGCGCTGCTGCTCGGGTGCGAGCTGGTCGTAGGACAGCCGGAAGGCAGCCTCGACGCTGCGGTTCCCGACGCTCAGTTCACCGAGCCGGCGCTCGTCGCCCGCCATCCGGCCCACCAGGTGCTCCACCGTCCAGGTGTGGCGGTTCTGCAGCCGCGATCCGGCGATGCGCAGCGCCAGCGGCAGACCGTCGCACAGTCCGACGAGCTGTCGGGTCGCCTCCGGCTCGCGGCTCGCGCGCTCCTCTCCGATGAGGTGCGTGAGCAGCAGCACCGCATCCCTGCCGGTCAGCGGTTCCAGCGTGACCCGCCGGTCGGCGTCCAGTTCGGCCAGCCGCCGACGTCCGGCCACCAGCACCCTGCTTCCGGCTCCCGCGGGCAGCAGCGGTCGCACCTGGTCGGCGTCCAGGACGTCGTCCAGTACGAGGAGCAGTCGTAGCGCGCTGGTCGCCGCGCGCCAGGCGGCGGCGAGTTCCTCGAGGTCGCTCGGCAACTCGCCGTGGGCCGCGCCCAGGGAGCGCAGCAGGCGCTGCAGCGCCTGCTCGGGGGACTGGCGCCGCTGCGTGCTGTGCGCGCGCAGGTCCACGAACAGACTTCCGTCCGGGTACCGGTCGCTGAGCTCACGGGCCGCGCGTACGACGAGCGCGGTCTTGCCGACCCCGGCCGTACCGTCCACGGTCACGATCGATACGGATCCGGGCGCGGAAGGCCCGGTCAGTTGCGCGAGCGCGGCCTCCTGGCCGATGAGGCGGCCGGCGTCGCCCGGCAGCTCATTGACGGAGCGGCGGGTCCCGGGCCGGCCGGGACGTGCGGCGGAGCGTGCGGCGCCCGTACCGAGAAGGAGTTCGTCGTCGCGGCGCAGCACCGCTTCGTACAGCCGGCGGAGCTCTTCCCCCGGGCCGACGCCGAGCTCGTCACGCAGCCGTACGCGCAAGCCCTGGTAGGCGTTCAGCGCTTCCGCCTGGCGTTCACAGCCGTACAGGGCCCGCATCCGCAGCGCCAGCAACGACTCGTCGTACCGGTCGGACGGGGACAGGACGCCGAGGTCGTCCAGGACCTCACCGAACCGCCCGAGCAGAACCAGGCAGTTGAGTTTCTCCAGCCGGAGCCCCCGCCGGCGCTCGGACAGCCGCTCCCGCTCGGACTGCGCGAACAACCCCGGCAGGCCGGTCAGGGGCTCGCCCCGGAACAGTGCGAGTGCCGCGGACAACCGCTCGGCGGCCCCGGCCAGATCGCCGGACTCCTTCGTACGTCGCGCCTCGTCAGCCCGTTCGGTCACATCCGCCACATCGAGCCGGACCCCGTCGAGGGCGAAGCGGTACCAGCCCTTTCCGCTGCGGATCACCGACTCCGTGTGCCGCGTGCCCTCCGTGTCGAGCGCCCGGCGCAGCGGGTTGACGTGACTGGCCAGCACCTTGTGACCGGATGCGGGCGGCTCCGACCCCCACACTCCGCGCATCAACTGCTCATGGCTCAGCACGGCACCCTTGCCGAGCAACAACGCGGCCAGCACGGCTTGCCGTTTGACCGGCCCCAGATCCAGTGGCGCCGCGCCCCGCCACGCCCGTAACGGACCGAGCACCGCGAACCGGAGCTGCTCGGGAGGTGCGCCGTCCATGGAGGAGCCCCGCTTTCGCACATCATCGGAATTTCATCTGCTTTGCAGCGTGTCCGCTCATGGTTGCAGAGATGCGACGGACAACGGCTGAGAAGCCGGGGAGCGCGAGGGGCGCGGAGTGATCGAACTGGCGAGTGTGATCAGGGACCTACGGGAGGAGCTGGGACGGGCGATCGTCGCGGCGGAGGGCGAGGCGCTGCGCTTCGAGCTGGGGCCGATCGAGTTGGAGCTGTCGGTCGCACTGGAGCGGTCGGGGCGGGCGGGGGCGAAAGTGCGGTTCTGGGTGGTGGAGTCCGATGCGGAGGCGGCCGTGGGCGCCGCCTCCGCCCAGCGCATCTCGCTGGCGTTGCAACCGGCTCTGGCGGGGTCGCACGCCACGCCGTTCATCTCCGGCAGCGCTGACGCGCACGAGCGGTGAGGGCCGTCGTGGGCGAAGGGACGGAGCCGGGCGGACTCGACCGGCGGCGGGCCGTCCAGGTCCTCACCACGCACGGCACGGGCGCCGGAGGGCGCGGATCGGGCTACCTGGTGGCCGCGAACCTGGTGCTCACGGCCGCGCACGTGGTGTGCGGCGCGAGGACGGTGCGGGTGCGTTTCCTCACCGAGGACGGCGGCACGCGGGAAGTGCCGGGCGCGCCGGTCTGGGCGAACTCCGCCTCGGACGTCGCGCTGATCGCCATCGTGGACGGTTCCGGCCCGGGCAGCCCGGCCGCCGCCGCGGTTCCGGTGGTCCGGTTCGCCCGTGTCGCGAAGCCGGTGGAGTGCGAAGCGCTCGGATTCCCGAGGTTCAGACTGCGTTCCGGGACCACGTCGCCGGATGGCGGCGGGCCCGTGTCGTACCGGGATTCCCACCACGCGCGCGGTGAGACCACCCCGTTGTCGAACCAGCGTGAGGGCAGTCTGGAGATCACCCTGAAGTCCTCCCCGGAGTACGACCCCCAGCGGGGTCGTTCGCCGTGGGAGGGCATGTCGGGGGCCCCGGTGTGGAGCGGCGGGTACGTGATCGGCGTCATCACCAGGCACTACCGGTCCGACGGACTGAGCACGCTCGCGGCAAGCCCGGTGGACCGCTGGTACCGACAGGTGAGTCCGCGGGAGATCGGCGAACTCAGCTCGCTGATCGGTCTGCCGGCGCATCCCGGCCGACTCGAAGCGCTTCCTCGTGCGGCGCCGCTGCCCGGTGCGCCGGAGCTGCGGGAGGCCGCCGGGCTGCTCGCCGCCAAGGTGGCCGGACAATGGCGGAAAGAGGAGCGGCGGCGGCAGGTGCACGACCCGTTCCCGCTCCCCGTGGCCTTCCGGAACGCCGACGCGCGTCTGCTCGATCACTGGGCCACGATCTGCGACGCTCCACCCGGGGCGGATCCGGCGCCGCTCGCACTGGCCGGCCGCATCGACCGGATCGTGGACGTGTACCGGTCCGTTCCGTCCCGCCGGCTGGTGGTGCTCGGCGCGGCCGGGGGGGGGCAAGACGATCCTGACCCTGCGCTTCGTCCTCGACTGGCTGGGCGCCCGCACGCCCGACGAGCCCGTACCGGTGATCTTCAGCCTGGGGTCATGGGACCCGACCACCGTCTCCCTGCGCGACTGGATGTGCCACCAGCTGGTACGCGACCACGGCCTCGCCGTTCCTGCCGCACGCGGAGGGAACCTGGCCGGGGCGCTGGTCGACAGCGGCTGGATCCTGCCCGTCATGGACG
The DNA here is from genome assembly GCF_041862025.1 of Streptomyces sp. AB3(2024). Classification (NCBI taxonomy): domain Bacteria; kingdom Bacillati; phylum Actinomycetota; class Actinomycetes; order Kitasatosporales; family Streptomycetaceae; genus Streptomyces; species Streptomyces sp. AB3(2024). The sequence goes on along the minus strand of NZ_JBGWAB010000004.1, from coordinate 98,533 downwards.
GGTTCGACGAGATCGCGGGCGGCCTGCGGCGTGCGGCGCTCAAAGAGCTCGACCGCACCACCACCGCGCTGCTCCTCACCAGCCGTCCCCGGGAGTACGCCGAAGCCGTGGAGACCCGCCCGTTCCCGAAGGCTGCCGTGGTCGAGCTGGCCGACCTGGCCCTGGCCGACGTCGCCCTCTACCTGCCGCTCACCAGCCGTCCGGGGACGGACGGCGGTACGGGCGGCACCGTGTGGGAACCCGTCATGGACGCGCTGCGCAAAGAACGGCGCGGCCCGGGTGCGGAGAACCTCGCCAGGGTGCTCACCACCCCGCTGATGGTCGCCATGGCCCGCGCCGTCTACAGCGACACCCCCGGGTGCGATCCCGTACGACTCCTGGACACCACCACCTTCGCCTCTCCGGAAGCCCTGCAGAGACACCTCCTGGCCGCGTTCACCCCGGCCGCCTACGAGCCCTCGCCGGCCGACGGCGGCAACGGCCGTCGGCGGCGGCCGGACTGGAACCCCGACCGTGCGCAGCAGTGGCTCGGCTACCTCGCCGCGCACCTGGACCGACTCGGCAGGGCGGCTACGGGCGCTCCGGCACGTGACCTCGCCTGGTGGCAACTGGGCACCACGATGAGCCGTTCCTCGCGGATGCTCGTGATCGGGTTCCTGGCCGCACTGGCCCTCGGGGTGACGACCGCCGTCGGGAACGTTCCCGCGGATTTGGTGGCGACATCGTTCGGGCTCAGGTTCGCGCTCGTGCGGGGGCTCGTGATCGGGCTCCTGCACGCGCTCGTGAACGGGCTGTTCTTCGGGCTCGTGTACGGATTCGTGTCGCGGGGCGGGGCGGAGCCGTCGCGCGTACGCGTACAGGTCTTCGGCCGGACCGGGCGCAGGGGCACGGGGGTCTTGCGCAGGTTCGGGCTGGGGCTCGGGTGCGGGGTCCTGGCCGCGCTCGTGCTCCTGTTCCTGGACAGGGTCGTGGTCGAGTCCCTGGGGCTCGGGGACGGCCTGGACGGCGGGCTCGCGGGGGCCCTCGTGTTCGTGCCCGGGCTCGGGCTCGGAGCCGGGTCGGTATTCGGGCTCATGGCCTGGCTGGAAGTGCCCGTCGACATCAGATCCGGCGTCAGTTCCTCGGAGCTGCTCGCCCAGGACCGCAGGAACGTGGTCTTCCATCTGCTGGTGTGGGCCCTCGTGTTCGGGACGGGAGCCGGATGCGCCAACGCCGTCACGGGAGGGCCCGTGTGGGGACTCCTGCTGGGGCTGGCGTTCGGGATCGAAGCCGCCTTCGCGGGCGGACTCGCGTACGGACTCGCTTTCACCGCCTGGGGTCAGTGGGTGGCCCTCGCGCGCATCTGGCTGCCGCTCACGGGGCGACTGCCCTGGCGGCTGGTCACCTTCCTCGACGACGCGTGCGAGCGGGACGTGCTGCGTCAGGCCGGCGCCGTCTATCAGTTCCGGCACGCCCGACTCCAGGACCACCTGACCCGGGTCCATCGTGCGGGCCGCGACAGCAGCGGCCCGCCGGCCACCGCCGCTGCGTCGTGTACCGCGGGCGACGCGGACCCGGAGCCGGCGGCCCGTCCCGTGCCCGCCGGCGCCGGCGCCGGTTCGCCGGGCCGGCATCGCCGGACCCGGCCGAGCCGGTGACGCACCGAACCGGCCGTGGCCGGCACATCACCGCACCACGCATGTCTCCGAGAGATCGAAACACCCTGATGGGGGTCGGCATGAGCACTGGCGAGCGCACCCAGAACCCGCGGGAACGGAATCGGCCGGCCCCCGCCGTCCGGAGCACTGCGGCGCCACGCGGCCCGCTGCGCACGGCGCTGGTCGCAGCGGTCGCGGGAGGAGTGCTGGGACTTGCGGGAGCCGGACCCGCTGCCGCGGATCCGGTGTCGCTCACCATGCGGTACACGTGCTCGACCGGGCTGATCGGGAACCTGCCCGTCACGGTGCGGATCGACTCGGATGTCCCCGGGTGGGCCGAGGTCGGAAAGGCCACCCCGGTCTTCCCCGTCCACGCGGCGGTGCTGGTGCCCGCGGACGCCGCGAAGATGCTGGGCGGGATCGGTGCGAAGACCATCGAGGGCACGGTGGTGGCCCAGGCGCGGGTGACGGCCCCGGAGGGGGACATCCGGGTGAAGGTGCCGGTCGACATGAAAACCGAAATTCCGGCGTCCGGGTCCTTCCCCGTCAAGGCGTACGGCTCCGCACCGCCGCTCACCTTCAGACGCGCGGGCAGCGCGCGGATCACCGTCGGCGACCTCGTCGCGCACCTCGCGCTGAAGGACGCGGGTGGCGGCGTCGTCTACCCGGGCGAGATCGACGCCCGGTGCACACCGGATGCCGGGCAGAGCAACGCCTTGGCTTCGTTCCACATCACCGGTCCCGGTCCCGGTACGGCCACGGACCCGGCCACGCACCCGCACCCGGACCCGGACCCGGCCACGGACCCGCCCACATCCGCGGCAACAGGAACCGCCGGTACACCCGCTGCCCCCGGCGCACCGTCGACCGACGGGACCGCGTCCAGCGCGACGGGCGCCACGGGCGCCACCGGGTCCACACGGCACGGCAGCATGCTCCCCGACACCGGAGTCGATCCGGCCCCGTGGCTACTCGGCGGCGCGGGCGTGCTGCTGGCTGCCGGCGCGGGCACCCTCTTCGCCGTACGCCGATCCCGTACGGACGGCGGCGCCGACGATGCCTCCGCGACCTGACCGGACAACGGGCTGCTCCACGTCGGGACCGGACCGTGCCGCGGTCCGAGTAGCAGAGGGGCGGACACACGAAGCCCGACAGTGTCACGTGGCTGGAAGCTTGTTGGTGAGGAGGCTGGCCGCATGGGCTCGTCGGGCCGGCCGGGGGCGAGGAGGCCGACGGCTCCGCTCGCGCGGATGCCGTCGGCGTCCCCGACCGCCCACACCGCGCCGGGGTAGACCTCCTCGCGCACGCCGGTCTGGAGGAGGTCTTCGATTCGGGCGGTGGAGGGGGATCCCCGGCTCGCGTCTCCCTCTGACTCTCTGCAGAGACCCGGGTGACGAATTCGGGTGCGGGATTCGGCTTCGGCGTACCGTGCTCGGGGTGACGGACACGACTCGGGAAGACGGTCTGGCGGCAGTACTGCCCACCCTGTCCGGCGCCTTCGGGCTGGGCGAGGTACGCGATCAGCGGTTCCTTGCCCATGGCCTGATGAACCGGAACTGGCGGCTCGTGACGGCTACGGGGGTGTACGCGCTCAAGGAGATCACCGACGTTCCTCTGCCGAAGGTTCGCAGGAACCTCGCGGTCCTCGTGGACCTGGCTCGTGAGGGCGTCCCGGTGCCGGCGCCACTGTTCGACGCCGGTGGGGACCGTGTGGTGGAAGTCGGTGGTCGCGGCTACTGCGTCCTGCCGTGGGTGGACGGCGAGCACGTTCAAGGGACGGACCTCCCGCTCGACCAGGTGCGCGATCTCGGTGCTCTCCTCGGACGCCTGCACGAGGGCTTGCGGCGGCATGGGCCCGGCCCGGTTCCGGAGCGGGCACCGGTTGCGAAGGTCCGCGACGTGGCCGAGGCCGACCGGGCCGCCGTTGCTCTCGCGAGCCGCCTCCCGACCGATCCGGTGAGCGACCTCGACAAGACCGCCGCCGAGGCCCTGCGCGGCCGCCGAGGCCTCCTCGCCCGGTACGCCGATGCCCGGCCGGACGGCGGGGCGCCGGCCGGGCCGTACGGGTGGACGCACGGCGACTTCCAGTACCGCAACCTGCTGCGGCGCGACGGCCGGGTGGTGGCGGTCCTGGACTGGGACCGGCTCGGGGTCCGGCCGTACGGGGAGGAGGTCGCGCGGACCGCGCAGGTGCAGTTCGGGGTGGGTGGTGCCTTCGACCTCGACCGCGTCGCCGCGTTCCGTTCCGGATACCGGTCCGTGATCGATCTGTCCGAAGACGACCTTGCCGACGCGGTGAAGCGGCTGTGGTGGAAGCGGCTGACCGACTTCTGGCAGCTGGAGTTCTACCTCGTCCGCCAGGACCCCGCCTTCGGCGAGATGTTCCTGGCGGACGAGGCACTGCTGAACTGGTGGACCGATCGCGCCGACGAGGTGCAGGCCGCCTACTCGGCCCGTTGACCGGCGGCTGCTGCCGCCGGGATGAGCCCGGCGGCAGCCAGCTCGGGCAGGCACGGCCGGACCAGCGGCGCTGCCCCGGCGCGAGCCTTCGCGCCGAGGCGGCGGCGCTGAGCGTGGTCGCCCCTCCGCGGCACATCTGTGCCGGCGTCGCGACCTTGCGCGTTCGCGCCCGTGACACTGCGCGGATCTCGTCCTTGACCGGTTGTGCGCTGTCGTGCCAACTCCTGGGCGCAGAAGGTCAACGCGGTCCGTCGGGTCGCTCGTAGCTTGCAGAAGTGCCGAGCCGCGGACGCGGCGGGCACGTTACCGATTGCTTCGAGAGGACCCCTCATGTTCGACATCAGCAAGGTGCAGGCCGCCCCGAGCAAGGACCTGCTCACGCCCGACAACTCGGTCATGCTCTTCGTGGACCACCAGCCGCAGATGTTCTTCGGCACCGGGAGTGGCGATCGCGCCGCGATCATCAACAGCACCGTGGGTCTCGCCAAGGCGGCTCAGGCCTTCGATGTGCCGGCCGTCCTGACCACGGTCGCCGCCGAGTCGTTCTCCGGGCCGCTGCTGCCGCAGCTCGCCGAGGTGTTCCCCAAGCACGAGGTGATCGACCGCACCACCATGAACGCCTGGGAGGACGAGGCGCTCGTCGCGGCGGTCAAGGCGACCGGGCGCAAGAAGATCATCCTGTCCGGCCTGTGGACCGAGGTCTGCCTGGTGCTGCCCGCGCTGTCCGCGCTTGAGCAGGGATACGAGGTGTACGTGGTCTCCGACGCCTCCGGTGGTGTCAGCCCCGCCGCCCACGAGCACGCGCTGCAGCGGATGATCGCCGCCGGCGCGGTGCCCGTGACCTGGGTGCAGGTGCTCCTGGAACTCCAGCGCGACTGGGCGCGCCAGGAGTCGTACGGCGCGGTCATGGAGATCGTCAAGGCTCACGCGGGTGCGTACGGCCTGGGCGTCGTGTACGCGCAGAGCGTCATCGGCGCGCACGCCGCCGGCTGACCCCTGTGGACACCGGCATTCTGATCCTGCGTCTGCTGGTGGGACTGCTCGTCGCCGGCCACGGTGTGCAGAAGATCAGCTCGCACCTGGGCGGCAAGGGACTCGAGGGCGGTACCGAGGAGTTCCGCGCCGACGGCTTCCGCGGCGGTGCCCTCACCGCCCTGGCGGCGGGCGGTGGTCAGATCGGATCGGGCCTGCTGCTCGCCGCCGGCCTCCTGACCCCGCTCGCCGCGACCGGCGCCATCGGGGTCATGACGGTCGCGCTCACCGTGAAATGGCGCCACGGGCTCTGGGTGCAGAACGACGGGTACGAGTACCCGCTCGTCCTCATCGGCACCGCCGCCGCCCTCGCCGCCACCGGCCCCGGCGCCTGGTCCCTCGACGCGGCCCTCGGCCTCACGCCGTACCCGCTGTGGTGGGCCGCCCTCGCGCTCGTGGCCGGCCTCGGCAGCGGACTGCTCACCCGGCTCGTCCTGCACCGGACCGCCGCCCCGGCGATCGCCGAGCGCTGAGCGCGAGCCGCGCAGACCGGGTCCGGCCGCCCGCGTACCCCCGACCGGGCGGCCGGGCCCTTCCCACCTTCTCTCCCGAACAGGAGCACCCGATGGACACCCTCACGTCCCCGCACGGTGGCGGCCAGCCGCTGCTGCACCAGAAGGGCGCCGAGACCCAGGCGTTCGGCACGCTCAAGCAGCTGCCGATCGGCCTCGGCCACGACACCCGCATGTACGCCTGCCAGCGGCTGAACCGCGTACTCGCCGACACGCAGATCCTCTACTCCCTCTACAAGAAGCACCACTGGCTCATGCGCGGGGCGACCTTCTACTCGCTCCACCTGATGCTGGACAAGCACGCGGAGGCCCAGCTGGCCATCGTGGACGCGCTGGCCGAGCGGGTCCAGAGCCTCGGCGGCGTCGCCGTCGGAGACCCGCGCCACGTCGCGGAGCTGACCGCGATACCCCGGCCGCCGGACGGGGTGGAGCCGGTGCCCGTCATGCTGTCGCGGCTCCTCGACGCGCACGAGCGGATCCTGATCGACGCGCGGGACGCCGCCGCCCGGCTCTCCGGGGAGGGCGACGAGGGCAGCGCCGACCTGCTCGTCTCCGATGTCATCCGCACCGGCGAGGCGCAGGTGTGGTTCCTGGCCGAGCACCTCGTGGACACCCCTCTGGTGCGCGGCTGATGGACACGTACGACGTCGTCGTGGTCGGCGGCGGTCCGGCCGGCGAGGTCGTCGCAGACCGGACCGTCCGGTCGGGGCTGACAGCCGTCGTCGTCGAGGCCGAGACGGTCGGCGGAGAGTGCTCCTACCGTGCCTGCGTGCCGAGCAAGGCCCTGCTGCGACCCGGCGCCGCGCGGGCGGAGGCCCGCTCGGTCCACGGGGCCCGGCAGGCGGTCACGGCGGCACTCGACCCGGCGCGCGTCCTGGCCCGCCGTGACCGTTTCACCGGGCGCGGTGACGACACCGGGCAGGCCGACTGGCTCGACGGTGCGGGCATCGCGCTCGTACGGGGGCACGGACGGCTCGCCGGTGAGCGCCGGGTGGAGGTGACGGGGGCCGACGGCACGGTCCGTACCCTGCGGGCCCGGCGCGCGGTCGTGGTGTGTACCGGCACGGAACCCGCCCTTCCGTCAGTCGAGGGGCTCGACCGGATCGGTGTGTGGACCAGCCGACAGGCCACCACGGCCGACGCGGTGCCCGAGCGGCTCGTCGTCATCGGCGGGGGAGTGGTGGCTTGCGAGATGGCCACCGCGTGGCGCTCGCTCGGCTCCTCCGTCACCCTGCTGGTTCGCGACCAGACCCTGCTGACCGGCTGGGAGCCGTGCGCCGGCGAAGAGGTCGCCCGGGGTCTGAGCGATCTGGGCGTCACGATTCGCTTCGGGGTGTCGGCCGTCCGGGTCGCCCGTGACGAGGACACCCGCGCGGTGACCGTGGACACCGACGACGGCACCGCCCTCGTCTGCGACGAGGTGCTGGCCGCCGTCGGTCGGCGCCCGCGCACCGCAGACCTCGGCCTGGACTCCGTCGGACTGCCGGCAGGCGACTGGCTCCCGGTCGACGACACCTGTCGGGTCACCGCGGTCGAGGGCGCATGGCTCTACGCCGTCGGCGACGTGAACCACCGTGCGCCGCTGACCCACATGGCCAAGTACCAGGCCCGCGCCTGCGCGGCGGCGATCGCCGAGCGAGCCGCGGGGCGCCCGGCCGTCACCGGAGGCCGGCAGCCGTGGAGCGCGGAAGCCGACCACGTCGCCGTCCCGCAGGCCGTCTTCACCCGTCCCGAGGTCGCGAGCGTCGGTCTCACGGAACGCGCGGCACGCGAAGCGGGTCTCGCGGTACGCACGGTGGAGTACCGCATCGACGACGTCGCCGGCGCCGCGCTCCACGCGGACGACTACCGCGGCCTCGCCAAGCTCGTCGTCGACGAGACCCGGGGAGTCGTCGTCGGCTGCACGCTCACCGGCCCGATGGCGACCGAACTCGTCCACACCGCCACCGTGGCCATCGTGGGCGAGGTCCCCCTGGAGCGCCTGTGGCACGCCGTGCCCGCCTTCCCGACGGTCAGCGAGGTCTGGCTCCGGCTCCTGGAGGCGTACGGCCTCTGAGGCGAGGCCCCACCCGACCGAGGCACCCCCGCCCGCCCGAGCGCACCCGAATGCTCCACCACCCGACAAGGAAACCCCATGCATCCCAAGAGGCGCACCCTCGCTTTCGCCCTGCCGGCCGCGGTGGCCTCCCTGCTGGGCGCCGCACCCGCCACATCCGCCGCACCCGCCGCACCCGCGAGCGTCCCGGCCGCCGCCGGCGCCGACCGGCACGGTCCCAAGCCCACGATCGTCCTGGTCCACGGGGCGTTCGCCGACGCCTCCAGCTGGAGCGGCACGATCAGGCGGCTTCAGCGCGCCGGCTACCCCGTCCTGGCCCCGGCCAACCCGCTGCGCGGTCTCGCCGCGGACACCGCCTACCTCCGCAGCGTGTTGGCCGCCGTCGAGGGACCCGTCGTCCTCGTCGGCCACTCCTACGGCGGCGCCGTCATCAGTGGCGCCGCGCTGGGCGACATCCGTGTGAAGGCCCTCGTCTACATCGCCGCGTTCACCCCGGACAAGGGCGAGAGCGCGGCCGAGCTCGCCGCCAAGTTCCCCGGCTCCACCCTCGGAGACACCGTGAACCCGCGGTCGTACCCGCTGCCCGGCGGTGGCACCGGCACCGAACTCGTCATCGAACGGGCCAAGTTCCACCGGCAGTTCGCCGCCGACGTCCCCGCCGCCGACGCGGCCGTCATGGCCGCGACCCAGCGCCCGGTCGCCACCGCCGCCCTGGAGGAGAAGGCCGGGGAAGTGGCCTGGAAGACGATCCCGTCCTGGGCGCTGATCGCCACCGCCGACAAGAACATCCCGCCGGCCGCCGAACGGTGGATGGCCCGGCGCGCCGGCTCGCACATCACCGAAGTGGACGCGTCGCACGCCGTGGCCGTCTCCCGTCCGGCCGTGGTCACCGACGTGATCCTCGACGCCGTACGGGCGACCCGCTGAGCCCCGGACCTGCGCCCTCTCGTACATCCCCAGAAGGAGAAGCCCTCATGAAGAACCGTCCGATCCTCGAACCCGCCGCCCAGGCCTTCGCCGACGCCACCGCCCGGCCGCCGTACCTCTACCAGATCCCCGTCGCCGAAGGCCGTAAGGCCGTGGACGGTGTCCAGAGCGGTGAGGGCGTCCCCCTGCCCGAGGTCGACGAGGAGTGGATCACCGTCCACGGCGGCCCGACCGGTGACGTCCGCGCCCGGATCGTCCGCCCCCGCGGCGCCACCGGCCCGCTTCCCGTCATCCTCTACATCCACGGCGCGGGCTGGGTCTTCGGCAACGCCCACACCCACGACCGGCTCGTCCGCGAACTCGCCGTCGGCACCCGGGCGGCCGTGGTGTTCCCCGAGTACGACCTCTCGCCCGAGGCGCGCTACCCCGTCGCGATCGAACAGAACTACAGCGTCGCCCAGTGGGTCGCCCGCGAGGGACACCACAAGGACCTCGACGGCACGCGGATCGCCGTCGCGGGCGACTCGGTCGGCGGCAACATGAGCGCCGCCCTCACCCTCATGGCCAAGCAGCGCGGCGACGTCATGCTCGTCCAGCAGGTCCTCTTCTACCCGGTCACGGACGCGAGCTTCGACACCGACTCGTACCACCGGTTCGGCGAGGGCTACTTCCTGCGCCGCGACGCCATGAAGTGGTTCTGGGACCAGTACACGACCGACGAGGCCGAGCGGGCCCAGATCACCGCCTCCCCGCTGCGCGCCTCCACCGAGCAGCTCAGCGGCCTGCCGCCGACCCTGGTCATCACCGCCGAGGCCGACGTCCTGCGCGACGAGGGCGAGGCGTACGCGGCGAAGCTCCGTGCCGCCGGCGTCCCCGTCACCGCCCTGCGCGTCCAGGGCGTCATCCACGACTTCGTGATGCTGAACGCACTGCGCGAGACTCAGGCCGCGGAACTCGCCATCGGTCTCGCCACCGACACCCTGCGCAAGGCCCTCGCATGACCGGGCCGTCGACGAGCATGCCGGTGGCGGGCCTCGTCCCCGCCCCGCGTCGGGAGCACGAGCACGCCGACCTCCTCGTCCGCAACGCCAAGGTCTTCACCGGTGACCCCGACCGGCCCGAGGCCCGTGCCGTCGCGATCCGCGACGGCAGGGTCGCGGCCCTCGGCGACGACCACGACCTCGCCCACTTCGTCGGGCCGGGAACGAAGGTCGTCGACGCCCTCGGCCGCCGGGTGATCCCCGGCCTCAACGACTCGCACCTGCATGTCATCCGGGGCGGCCTGAACTACGTCCTGGAGCTGCGCTGGGACGGCGTACGAAGCCTCCGACACGCCCTCGCGATGCTGCGCGAGCAGGCCGGCCGCACCCCGAAGGGGCAGTGGATCCGGGTGGTGGGCGGCTGGACCGCCGAGCAGTTCGCCGAGCGCAGGATGCCGACCGTCGCGGAGCTGAACGCCGCCGCCCCCGACACCCCGGTGTTCGTCCTGCACCTGTACCAGTCGGCGCTGATGAACCGGGCCGCGGTGCAGGCAGCCGGATTCACCCGCGACACCCCGGATCCCCGCGGCGGGCAGATCGTCCGAGGCCGGGACGGCGAAGCCAATGGCGTGCTCCTCGCGGCCCCGAGCGCCCTCATCCTGTACTCGACCCTGGCCAAGGCGCCGGCTCTCGACGAGGCCGACAAGCGGACGTCGACGCGCCATTTCCTGCGCGAGCTGAACCGCTTCGGACTGACGTCCGCGGTCGACGCCGCCGGCGGGTTCCAGAACTTCCCCGACAACTACGCCACGGTCGTCGACCTCGCCCGGTCGGGGGAGCTGACCCTTCGGATCGCCTACCACCTCTTTCCGCAGACGGCCGGTCAGGAGCTCGCCGACCTGAAGCGCTGGACCGAGATGGTCAAGCCCGGGGACGGGGACGAGTGGCTCCGGCTCAACGGCGCGGGAGAGAACCTGACGTGGGCCGCCGCCGACTTCGAGAACTTCTCCGAACCCCGGCCCGAACTCGCCGCCGGCTACGAGACCGAATTCGAGAGCGCCGTCCGGCTGCTGCTCGAGAACGGCTGGGGCTTCCGGCTCCACGCGACCTACGACGAGACGATCCGCCGCGACCTGGCCGTCTTCGAGAAGCTCGCGGCCGAAGGGCTCTTCCCCGGCGGCAACCGCTGGCTCTTCGACCACGCTGAGACGGTCTCGGCCGACAGCCTCGACCGGATCGCGGCCCTCGGCGGCGCCCTCTCCGTCCAGAACCGCATGTCCTTCCAGGGCGCCGCGTTCCTCGACCGTTACGGAGCCGAGGCCGCCGCCCACACCCCGCCGGTCCGGGCCATGCTCGACCGAGGCCTGACCGTCGCCGCCGGAACCGACGCCACCCGAGTCTCCTCGTACAACCCGTGGGTCGCCCTCCACTGGCTGGTCACCGGGCGCACCGTCGGCGGCACGGCCCTCTATCCGGCCGGCAACCTGATCGACCGGGCGACCGCCCTCGGCCTCTACACCCGGGGCGGGGCGGAGCTCACCGGCGAACAGGACGTCAAGGGCGTGCTGCGCGAGGGGTGTTACGGCGACCTCGCGGTCCTTTCGGACGACTACCTCACCGTGCCCGAGGCCTTCATCCCCGACATCGAGTCCGTCCTCACCGTCGTCGGCGGCCGCATCGTCTACGCGACCGCCGAGTACGAGGGCCTCGACGAGGCGGTCCCGCCGGTGAGCCCTGAGTGGAGCCCGGTGGCCCACTTCGGCGGTTACCGGAGCGGTGCGCAACAGGCGGTGTCCGTGGCCGAGGCCGTCGCCGAGTCCGAGCAGCACCGCCGCTGGCGCGTCGCCCGCGGCTCCGTCCCCGACACGACGCCGTCCTTCGTCGACCCCTGCTTCGAGCACTGAAAGAGAGATCCACCCGATGTCCGCAGCCTCCCCCGCCGCCGGCGGCGACACCCCGGCGACCTCGCCGGACGCGCCCCCGGGGCGCAGTTTCGAACCGGACCTCCGGTCGATGACACGGATCAACCTGCGCCCCATCGCCTCACCCATGCCGCTCGGCTTCTTCACGATAGCCATCGCCTCCGTGATGACGGGCTGCCTCCAGCTAGGGCTCTTCGACGAGGCGGCCCGCGCCGCCGTCGCCTTCACCGTGCTTCCGGCCTTCGTCCTCCAACTCCTGGTGAGTTTACTGGCCTTCGGCGCCCGTGACGTGATCGCGGCGACGCTGATGGCGGTCTTCGCCGGCAGCTGGCTGCCCTACTCGCTCATCATGCTCAGCGGCGCGGCCGACGGCCTTCAGGTCCTCGGCGTGTTCAACCTGGCGCTCCTCTGCTTCGGGGCCCTGATGACCGCCGTGACCCGGCCCAAGCGCGCGCTGTGGCTCGTCCTCGCGGTCTCCCTCCCTCGCTGGGCGGCCACCGGCCTCGGGGGCATCACCGGCGCCGAATGGCTGACGCGCACGTCCGGTGCGCTCGGCCTCGTGGTGGCGCTGGTCGCGATGTACACGGCGTTCGCCCTGATGCTCGAGGACATGCGCAGCGAGCAGGTCCTGCCCATCGGCCGCAGCGGCCCCGCTCACCTCGCCGTGGAAGGCGACCTGGCCGTCCAGCTCCGCAACCTGGAACGCCAGGCGGGCGTACGCCGCACGCTCTGACCGCGCCCACCCACCCCGTCACACCACGACCGCACAGGAGCACCCATGGAACCGCAGGTGACGGACCGGCCCCAGAAGTCTCGGTACGAGATCCTCGCCGGCGGCGACGGCACCGAGACCGCGGGCTTCGCCGAGTACCACCTCTCGCAGGGCGAGATCGCCTTCATCCACACCGAGATCGACAGCCGGTTCGCCGGCCAGGGCTTGGGCGGTCTCCTTGCCCGGGGAGCGCTCGACGACGCCCGGGCCCGTGGGCTGCGCGTCCTGCCGTACTGCCCCTTCATCCGGGGCTGGATCGGCAAGCATCCCGAGTACACCGACCTGGTGCCCGAGGCGAGGCGCGCCCGCTTCGGCCTGTGAAGCACCGCGCATCCATCTCCCGGATCCCCAGTCCCATCCCCCCTCACGCACCGAGGAGTTCCCTCATGTCCCGACACGCCCGCCCCACCGTCGTCCTGGTCCACGGCGCCTTCGCCGACGCCTCCAGCTTCGCCGGCGTCATCCCCGAGCTGACCGCCGCCGGCATGGACGTGGTGGCCCCGGCGGTGCCCAACCGCAGCCTCGTCGACGACGCCGCGTACATCGCCTCGGTGATCCGCGCCGTCGAAGGCCCCGTGATCCTGGTCGGGCACTCGTACGGCGGTGCCGTCATCACCCTCGCCGGCACGGAGGACAACGTCCGCGCACTGGTGTACCTCGCGGGATACGCGCTGGAGGAGGGCGAGAGCCTGGGCGAGCTGCAGGGCCGCTTCCCCGACTCCGGTCTCGCCGACGCGCTCGTCTACACCCCGTTCCCGGTGGCCGGCTCCACCGAGACCGGCACCGACGTCTCGGTGGAGATCGAGAAGTTCCCCGCCCTCTTCGCGGCGGACGTCGACCCCGACCTCGCCGCGGTGCTCGCCGTCTCCCAGCGCCCCCTGGCCGCACGTGCCTTCTCGGAGGCGGCGCCTGTCGCGGCGTGGAAGACCAAGCCCTCGTGGGGTCTGGTCGCCTCCTCCGACCGCACGATCAACCCCGATGTGGAGCGCTACGGGTACGAGCGCGCCGGCATGACCACCGTCGAGGTCGACTCCTCCCATCTGGTCATGCTCGCTCAGCCCAAGGCCGTGGCCGAGCTGATCCAGGACGCGGCCCGGTCCACCGCCCGCTGACCCGATCGTTCAGGATCGAACGATTAGTCGATGATGTTCGAGCGCTGGTAGCTTCTGATCGCCCCCGAAGACCCTTCGGCGGGCGATCGGAGGAGCTACACCCATGAGGTTCGGCGCGAGGCTCGCGCTCGCCGTCATCGCCCTCGCCGCCCTTGCCACCGCCTGCGGTGTTCTTCAGGACAGTGGTTCGCAGTCGCACGCCGCGGTGAACTGTGGGCCGTACGCCAGGTACGGCAAGCACCCCGGCACCAAGGTCACCGTCTACGCGGAGAACCGGGACCGCGAGGCCGACCTGTTCGAAGAGACCTGGGCGGACTTCGCGGACTGCACGGGAATCGACGTCCAGTACGAGGGGGACGGGGAGTTCGAGGCCCAGATTCAGCTCCGCGTCGACGGCGGGAGTGCCCCGGATGTGGCGTTCTTCCCTCAGCCCGGGCTCCTGGAACGCTTTGCGCGGGCGGGGAAGCTCAAGCCCGCGAGCGCCGGGGTCGTGGCCCTCGCGAAGCAGGGCTGGTCGGCCGACTGGAACAGCTACGCGACCGTGGACGGCACCCTCTACGGCACACCGCTGGTCGCGAACGTGAAGTCGTTCGTCTGGTACTCGCCGAAGTTCTTCCGCGACAGGGGACTGAGCGTTCCCCGCACGTGGTCCGAGCTGATGGCCGTGACGGAGAAGGTCGCGGCGTCGGGTGTCAAGCCGTGGTGCGCGGGCATCGAGTCCGCCGAGGCGACCGGCTGGCCCGTGACGGACTGGATCGAGGACGTCCTGCTGCGTCAGCAGGGCACGGACGTCTACGGCCAGTGGGTCACCCACACGATCCCGTTCAACGACCCGCGGGTGATCAAGGCCATGGACACCGTGGGGTCCATCCTCAAGAACGACCGGTACGCCAACGGCGGTTTCGGTCCGGCCCGTTCGATGGCGTCGATCTCCTTCCAGGAGGCCGGCACACCGATCCTCTCCGGCGGCTGTGCGATGCACCGCCAGGCCTCGTTCTATGCCGGCATGTGGCCGAAGGGCACCGAGATCGGACCGGACAAGGACGTCTACGCCTTCCTCCTGCCGGGGGCCGACCCGGCCACCCGCCCCGTACTGGGCGGTGGCGTGTTCACCGCGGCGTTCGCCGACCGTCCCGAAGTGCGGGCGTTCCAGGAGTATCTGGCCTCCGCGGACTTCGCGAACGCGCGTATGAAGAAGGGCCCGTTCGTCTCGGCGAACAGGGGCGTGGATCCGGCGAACGCCGCGACCCCGGTCGACAGGCTCTCGATCCAGCTGCTCCAGGACCCCAGGACACAGTTCAGGTTCGACGGTTCGGACCTGATGCCCGCTTCGGTCGGTGCCGGGACGTTCTGGAAGGGATCCGTCGACTGGATCGGCGGCGCGAGCACCCGGCAGGTCGCCGACGCCATCGAACGGTCCTGGCCGAGCCACTGATGTCGTTCGACGCCGTCGCCCAGCAGCCCAAGCTGCTGTACCTGCTCCAGGGCGTCGCCGCCTTCGCGGCGGTGGTCTCCCTGATCCTGCTGGCGCTGCACCGGGGGCCGGTACGGAGAAGGGCCGCGGCCCTGATCCTGCTGGCCCCCGCTCTGCTGCTGCTCACGGTGGGTCTCCTCCTGCCCGGTCTGCGCACCCTGGCGCTGTCGTTCACGGAGAACGGGGGAGACGCGCGGGCCGGCTTCGACAACTACGTGTGGATGGTCACCGACCCCCGGGCGCTGGTGGCGCTGCGCAACACCCTGGCGTGGGTGGTGCTCGTGCCGTTGCTGTCAGCCTCGGTCGGTCTGCTCTACGCGGCGGCCGTCGTACGGTCGCGGTTCAGGGCGTTCGCGCTGTCCCTCGTCCTGATGCCGATGGTGATCTCCTCCGTCGGCGCGGGTGTCGTCTGGAAGTTCGTCTACGCCTACCGTCCCGCGGAGGCCGGGCAGATCGGGCTGCTGAACCAGCTCGTCGTCGCGTTCGGCGGCGAACCGAGGCAATGGCTCGTGGACTCTCCCTGGAACGTCCTGTTCCTCATCGTGGTGATGGTGTGGACGCAGGCGGGCTTCGCAGCCGCCCTGCTGGTCGGCGCGATCAGAGCCGTTCCCGGCGAGCTGACCGAGGCGGCCCGACTCGACGGCGCGTCCCCCCGGCAGATCTTCTGGCGCATCACCGTGCCGTCGATCAGGCCCACGCTGCTCGTCGTGGTCCTCGCCCAGGCGATCGGCACCTTCAAGGCCTTCGACGTGGTCAAGACCATGACCGGCGGACAGTTCGACACGGGCGTCATCGCCCACGAGATGTACGACCAGGCCTTCCGCTACGGCGAGACGGGCCGCGGTGCGGCGCTCGCCGTGCTCCTCTTCGTCCTCGTCACCCCCTTCGTCGCCCACCAGGTCCGGGCACAGCGGAGGACAGCGTGAACGGCGTCCGGGAGCGTCTGGCCTCCCGCGCCTTCACGTCGATCGCCGTGGTGATCGCGGTCCTCTGGACGACACCGACCCTCGGCCTGCTGCTCTCCTCGTTCCGTCCCGAGGAGGAGATCAAGACGACGGGCTGGTGGACCGTGTTCGGTACGCCGCACCTCACGCTCGACAACTACGGCGAGGTGCTGTCCGGCGGCGGGAACGGGTCGGGGCGGCTCGCGGAGTACTTCGTCAACTCCGTCGTCATCACCCTTCCCTCGGTGCTGTTCCCGCTCGTGCTGGCGCTCTTCGCGGCGTACGCCCTGGCGTGGATCGACTTCAGGGGACGGGACGCGCTCGTCGTCGGCATCTTCGCGCTCCAGGTCGTGCCGCTCCAGATGGCGCTCGTCCCCCTCCTGAAGCTGTTCTCCCAGGGCTGGCTGTTCCTGCCCGCGTGGCACCTCACCGGTCCCGCGCGTTTCGGCCAGGTCTGGTTCGCCCACACGGTCTTCGCGCTGCCGTTCGCGGTGTTCCTCCTGCACAACTTCCTGGCGGGGCTGCCCCGGGACCTGATCGAGGCCGCCCGCGTCGACGGCGCGTCGCACGGGACGCTGCTGCTCCGGATCGTGCTGCCCCTGGCCCGCCCGGCCCTGGTCTCCTTCGCCATCATCCAGTTCATCTGGGTGTGGAACGACCTCCTCGTGGCACTGACGCTGTCGGGCGGGACGGCCGAGACCGCGCCGATGACGGTCAGACTGGCGAGCCTGGCCGGGACGTACGGCAACGAGTGGCAGCGGCTCACCGCAGGAGCCTTCGTGGCGGCGTTCGTCCCGCTGCTCGTCTTCTTCTCCCTCCGGCGGCACTTCGCGCGCGGACTGCTCGCCGGATCGGTCAAGGGATGAGCCCCGACCGGCCCGGGGGAGAAGGCCGGGCGGTGCCCGGGAGCGCGGGGCTGAGCCGGCCCGGGCTGCGGGGCCGCGAAGCCGAGCTGGAGCGGCTGCGCGCCCTGGTCGAGGCGGTGCGCGACGGCGAGGGAGGAGCGATCGCGCTGCTCCTGGGCGAGCCCGGGATCGGAAAGACCGTACTGATGCAGGAGACCGTCTCGATCGCGCGGGCCCACGGGTTCGTCGTCAGCCATGGACGCGCCGAGGAACTGCACGCGCTGGCACCGCTCGCCTCACTGGCCTCCGGCCTCCTGCACGGTGACCCGCCACTGCTGTCCAGCACGGACTTCGCAGACCTCGCGGGCCATCACGACCAGCGCATCTGGCTCGTCGAACGACTGGCCCAGCTGATCGAGGAACGCTCGGCGGGCACACCCGTGCTGATCGCGGTCGACGACGTCCAATGGGCCGACCCGCTGAGCCGGTTCGCCCTGAGCGTCATGCCGGCACGGCTGCTCAGCTCCCCGGTCCTCTGGCTGCTCACGGGCAGGAACGACCCGGAACCGTACGGGCAGGGGCCGCGGACGACGACCCTCCCCCTCCGGCCGCTGTCCGACACGGCCCTGGCCGAGCTGGCACGGGACGTCCTCGGCGGGGACGTCCCGACGCAGGTCGCGGAACTTCTCGACGGGGCGGGAGGCAACCCCTTCCTCGCCGCCGAGATGCTCACGGGCATCGCGGCGTCGGGCGCGGAGGCGCCGGAGCCGCCGGAGCGGCTGGTCCTCGGTGTACGCGACCGGCTGGCCGACCTCCGGCCGGACACCCTCCACTTCCTGCGGATCGGCTCGGTCCTCGGCCGCGCGTTCTCGCTCGCGGACGCCGCCGCCCTGTGCGGCCGGCCCGCCTCCGGACTCAGCGCCGAAGTGGACGAGGCGAGAGCCGCCGCCCTCCTCCACGACGACGGCGAACGTCTCCTGTTCCGCCACGACCTGCTCCGGCAGGCGGTGTACGCCGATCTCGCCCCCTCCGTACGCCGGGCGCTCCACCGTGAGGCCGCGAGCCGGCTCGTCGCGGCGGGCCGGAGCTCCACCGACGCGGTCCCGCATCTGCTGAAGAGCGCCGAATCCGGCGACCAGGAGGCGATCGGGCTGCTCGGCACGGCCGCCACGGCCGTGATCGCCGTGATGCCCGACCTCGCCGCCGACCTGGCCGTACGCGCCCTGGAACTCGTACCGCCCCATGCGCCCATGGCGTTCGACGTGGGAGAACGGGCCATCGTCGCGCTGACCCGCGCGGGCCGGTACACCCAGGCACGGGACACCGGCGACACGCTGCTCGCCCGGCAGCCGCCCCTGGACGTCTTCGCCCGTCTGCAGTCCGTACTCGGCGACGCGCTGTGGCACCTCGACGACGTCCACCAGCTGACCCGCCGCTCGACGGCAGCACTGGCAGCCGTCACCGACCCGACGATCCGCGCCCGGCTCACCGCCCGGCAGGCCCTCGCCCGGTCCCGCGGGCGCGACCTCGGGGCCGCTCGCGAGACCGGCGAACGGGCGCTCGCCGAGGCGGAGCGGTCCGGTGACCGGGAGGCCCGTGTCCTCGCGTTGTGGTGCCTCGGTGAGATCGCCCTCAACGCGGGCGACTGCGCCGCCGCCGTCGAACACCACACGGCACTGAGCGTGTTCGACACGGCCTTCCTGCCCGAGGAGGCCGTCGCCCGGATCCACATGGACGACTTCGACACCGTACGGCGACTGCTCCGGACGGCCGGCGACGCTCCCCTGCGCCCCGCCATGCTGATCTGGGCCCAGGGAACCCTGAACATGGGGCTCGGCCGGCTCGACGACGCGGACGCCGACCTCGTCACCGCCGAGCGGCTCGAAGCGGACCTCCACGTGCCCGGCAACCTGGTCAACATCCGCGTCAACCGGGGCCTCCTCGCGATGCTGCGCGGCGACCGCGATGCCGCACGGGAACACCTGGACGTCGTGCGGGCGGCCGTGGCCGAGCGGCCGAACACGGGCAACCACGCCGCGCACCAGTACTTCGAGGCCGTCGTCACCGACGCCGACGGCGACCACGCGGCAGCGGCCGAACTGGTCCGATCCGCGCAGCGTGACCATCCCTTCCTCCGATGGCGGCTCCTGCGCCCCCATGTCGTCCAGGCCGTGCGGATCGCCCTGCGCGGCGGGGACCGGAACCTGGCCGAGGACCTCGAGGCCCAGGTGGCAGAGCACGCCACCCGCAACCCTTCCGTGCCGACCGTACAGGGGACGGCCGCCCACGCGGCCGGCCTGGCGAACGCCGACCACGGACTCCTGGAGCGGTCGGTGCGCATCCTCCTCACCGGCCCCCGGCCGCTGCCCCTCGCCGCCGCATCCGCCGACCTCGGGCGCGCGCTCCTCACAGCAGGCGACCCCGCCGCGACACTCGCCCTGACCAGGGCCCACGACATCTACGCCCAGGCGGGGGCCGATGCCGAGGCCGACCGGGTCCGGGCCGATCTGGAACGGGCCACAAGCCGCTCCGGCCGGCGCACCGGAAGCCTCCGGCCGCGCCCCGCCCAGGGCTGGGACGCGCTCACGGCCTCGGAACGCAAGGTGGCCCGGCTGATCGCCGCGGGCCACACCAACCGGTCCGCCGCGGAGGCCCTCGTCGTCTCCCCGCACACGGTCAACACCCATCTGGCGTCGATCTTCCGCAAGCTCTCGGTGCGCTCACGGGTCCACCTGGCCCGGATCGCGCTTGCGGAGGGCGACACCGCAACCGCCACCGGCGGCTGAGTGACCTCTGCGCCCCCGTGCAAGGTGTGGTGCGCGGTACGGCAACAGGAGGTGCGGGACCGGTCCTAGCGTGACGGGCACACCGCGCCGCTTCGACGCGCGGACCAGCCGACCCGAATCGAGGAAGCATCCCCATGCCGTACATCACCGTGGGCCAGGAGAACACCAACCCCATCGAGCTGTACTTCGAGGACCAGGGTGGCGGGCAGCCCGTCGTCCTCATCCACGGCTTCCCGCTCGACGGCCGTTCCTGGGAACGCCAGAGCGCCGCGCTGCTCGACGCCGGCTACCGCGTGATTACGTACGACCGCCGCGGATTCGGGCAGTCCTCGCAGCCGACCACCGGCTACGACTACGACACCTTCGCGGCCGACCTGAACACCGTGATGGAGACCCTCGACCTGAACGACGCCGTCCTGGTCGGCTTCTCCATGGGCACCGGCGAGGTCGCCCGCTACGTGTCCACGTACGGCTCCGGCCGGGTCGCCAAGGTCGCCTTCCTGGCCTCGCTCGAGCCCTGCCTGCTCCAGAGCGACGACAACCCGGACGGCGTCGCCCCGAAGGAGTTCTTCGACGGCGTCGTCGCCGCCGTCAAGGCCGACCGCTACGCCTACTACACGGCCTTCTTCAACGACTTCTACAACCTCGACGAGAACCTGGGCACCCGCATCAGCGAGGAGGCCGTCCGCAACAGCTGGAACACCGCGGCCCGGGGCGGCTCCTTCGCCGCGTCCGCCGCGCCGGCGACCTGGTACACCGACTTCCGCGCCGACATCCCCGCGGTCGACGTGCCGGCCCTGATCCTGCACGGCACCGCCGACCGCATCCTGCCGGCCGAGGGCACGGCGCGCCCGTTCCACAAGGCGCTCCCGTCGGCCGACTACGTCGAGATCGAGGGCGCCCCGCACGGTCTGCTGTGGACCCACGCCGAGGAGGTCAACACCGCCCTCCTCGCCTTCCTGGCGAAGTGACGCCGCACCGTTGACCCGCCGGGCGACGCCGGAGCCCCCGGCGTCACCCCGGCCCCCGGTTCCCCGGCGCGGGAACCGGACGAGCTCAGGAGAGCAGACGCCCCATGCAGTTCGGCATTTTCACCGTCGGGGACGTGACCCCCGACCCCACCAACGGTCGCACTCCGACCGAACGCGAGCGCATCAAGGCGATGGTCGCCATCGCGCTCAAGGCCGAGGAAGTCGGCCTGGACGTCTTCGCGACCGGCGAGCACCACAACCCGCCGTTCGTACCGTCGTCGCCGACCACCATGCTCGGCTACATCGCCGCCCGCACCGAGAAACTGATCCTGTCCACCTCCACGACGCTGATCACCACGAACGACCCGGTGAAGATCGCCGAGGACTACGCGATGCTCCAGCACCTGGCCGACGGCCGGGTCGACCTCATGCTGGGGCGCGGCAACACCGGTCCGGTCTACCCGTGGTTCGGACAGGACATCCGCCAGGGCATCAACCTCGCCAAGGAGAACTACGCGCTGCTGCGCCGGCTGTGGCGCGAGGACGTCGTGGACTGGGAGGGCACCTTCCGTACGCCGCTCCAGGCCTTCACCTCGACACCGCGGCCCCTGGACGGCGTCCCGCCCTTCGTCTGGCACGGCTCCATCAGGTCCCCCGAGATCGCGGAGCAGGCCGCCTACTACGGCGACGGCTTCTTCCACAACAACATCTTCTGGCCGGCCGACCACACCAGGCGCATGGTGCAGCTCTACCGGCGCCGGTTCGCGCACCACGGCCACGGCCGGCCGGAGGACGCCGTCGTCGGCCTGGGCGGACAGGTCTTCATGCGCAAGAACTCCCAGGACGCCGTACGGGAGTTCCGGCCCTACTTCGACAACGCTCCCGTGTACGGCCACGGCCCGTCGCTGGAGGACTTCACCGAGCAGACCCCGCTGACGGTGGGCTCTCCCCAGCAGGTCATCGAGCGGACCCTGTCGTTCCGGGAAGCCGTCGGCGACTACCAGCGCCAGCTGTTCCTGATGGACCACGCGGGCCTGCCCCTGAAGACCGTCCTTGAACAGCTCGACATCCTCGGCGAAGAGGTCGTGCCAGTGCTGCGGAGGGAATTCGCCAAGGGGCGTCCGGCCGACGTGCCGGAGGCTCCCACGCACGCGTCCCTTCGAGCCGCCCGGGAGGTGTCCGCCGCATGAAGCTGATCGTCGTCTCCGCGGGGCTGAGCACCCCCTCCTCCACCCGCCTGCTCGCGGACCGGCTGGCCGAGGCGGCCCGCGACGAACTCGCCGCCCGGGGGCAGGCGCCGTCGACCGAGGTCGTGGAGCTGCGGGAACTGGCCGGCGACATCGCCAACCACCTCGTGACCGGCTTTCCGCCGCCGCGACTGAGCGCCGCGATCGACGCGGTGACGGCGGCCGACGGCCTGATCGTGGTGACTCCCGTGTTCGCGGCTTCCTACAGCGGTCTCTTCAAGTCCTTCTTCGACGTGATCGATCCGGACGCCCTCTCCGGGAAGCCGGTCGTGATCGCGGCGACGGGCGGTACCGCCCGCCACTCCCTGGTCCTTGAGCACGCCGTGCGCCCGCTCTTCGCCTATCTCCGCGCCGTCGTCGTCCCCACCGCCGTGTTCGCGGCGTCCGAGGACTGGGGCTCGGGGGGAGACGAGTACACCGACGGCCTTCCCGGCCGCGTCCGCCGGGCGGGCGTCGAGCTCGCCGCGCTCATGGCGGCGCGCCCGGTCGGTGAAGAGCCCGAGGACGACGTCACCGTCCTCGAACGGCAACTCGCCGACCTGCGCTTCGACTGAGACGGGCCCCTGGGCCGGGCGACGGCGAGGTGGTTCATATGGTTCATACTGTTCCGCCGTATGAGCGTGAACCGAGTGACCACAAGGACCGTGCCCGAGGAACTCGCGGGTGTACGGACGCCCCTCCGCGGCAGGGACGCCGAACTGGCGTTCATGGAGGCACGGCTCGACGCGCTCGACCGGGGCGAAGGCGGGATCATCCGCGTCGAAGGCCCCGTCGGCATCGGCAGGTCCAGGATCCTCGCGGAGTCCGCGGCAGCCGCGAGGCGGCGCGGGACGAGGGTGTTCGAGGGAGCGGCGGACCCCGACGAACAGTTCGTGCCGCTGGGCCCGCTCCTCGACGGTCTGCTCTCCGGCGAGGAACCGCTGTCGGGCGCCGTCCGTCTCAGGGACCTCGCCACGACGCCCGGCCAGCGCTTCTGGCTGCTCCAGGAACTGGGGGACCGCCTGCGGGAGACGGCTCGAAACGGCCCCCTGCTCGTCGTCCTCGACGACCTCCAGTGGTGCGACGACCTGACCCTTCTCACCTTCAACACCCTCGCGGCCGGACTCTCGTCGTACGCCATCCTGTGGCTGGTCGCCGTGCGCGGCGGCAGCGTGCCGTCGGGAGTGCGCACGACCCTGGACCGGATCCGGCGGGCAGGCGCACACGAGCTGGCGCTGGGAGCGCTGGACGACCAGGCCACCACACGGATCACCGAGGACGTCCTCGGCGCCGCTCCCGACCCGGACGTCCTCCGCGTCGCCCGCCGCGCCGAAGGAGTCCCGCAGCTGCTGGTCGAGCTGCTCGGCTCGCTGCGGGAGGCAGTGACGATCGAGAACGGCACGGCCAGGCTGTCGGCCGGACCACCCGCCCCACGGGAACTCCCCTCGGTCGTGCGCCGCCTCGACCAGCTGTCCGACGAGGCACGGGAGCTGGTGCAGACGGCGGCCGCCATGGGCGGCCCGGTTACCGTCGCGCTGCTGGCCGAACTGCTCGGCAGGCCCTCGGCGGCGCTCATCACAGCGGTACGGGAATCCCTCGACGCCGATCTGCTCACCGAAAACGGAGATCGCCTCGCCTTCCGCCACGACCTGATCCGCGAGGCGGTGGAAGCCGGCCTCCCGCTGCCCCTGCGTCAGGCCCTGCGTGGTCAAGCCGCCCAGCTGCCGCCGGGGAGCGCGGCCTCCCCCGTCGAGGGTCCCGGGCCTTCGACGGGGAGAGCACCGGCAGATGCGGCGGAGGCCGGGAGAGCGGGGCCGGGAGACGCGGCGGAGGCCGACCGGCTGCGCACCGCCGCGGCGGAACTCGCGGCCACCGCTCCCGGACCCGCTGCGGAACGCAGCCTCAAGGCCCTGGAACTCACCGCGGCGGACGCTCCGGAGCGGCCGAGGGTCATCGCCGAGACGATCCCGCTGCTCTGGCAGACGGGTCGGGCCGCCCAGGCGCGTGAGCTGGGAGCCTCCGCCCTGGCGACCGGCGGTCTCGGACCTGAGGACGAGGCGCGCATACGCCTTGCCCTGGCACGCCTCGCCGCACCGTTCGACTTCTCCGAGGCGGTCCGGCAGGCCCGCGCCGGGGCGGCAGTGCCCGGGATCCCCGTGGACGTGAGGGGGCGACTGCTCGCCATGCTCGCCGTCGGCCTGTCGATGTCGGGCGAGCACTCGGCGGCCGAGCAGGTCGCCGCGGAGGCGTGGGAGACCGCAGCGGCAGCGCGGGACCGCTCCGCCGAGGCCACGTTGACGACGGTCCGCTCGGCCGTGAGTTTCCACCGCATGGACTTGACCGAGGCGTTCCGGCAGGCCGAGCGGGCCGCCGCGCTGGCCGACGCCCTGGGCGTCAGCACCTCGCTGTGGGTTCCGGAGGCCTTGTGGCACGCTCTCCTGTCGAACACCACCGGGCGCTCAGCTGAGGCGCTCGCCGCCGCTGAGGACGGCATCCGGATCACCAGGGAGCAGGGCCGGACGGCGGCCACCCGTATGTGGCTCATGACCAGGTCCCGCATCCTTCTGGAGGCCGGACGGCTGACGGACGCCCGGGCCGACGCCGAAGCCGCGTCCGCGACGACCGACGATCTCGGCCCGGGAAACTTCGCCGACGTCACGCTCCGGTACGTGATGATGCGCGTCGCCCTCCACACCAACGACCAGCAGACCGCACGAACGTACGCGGCGGAGGCGAGGCGCATGCGGAGCGACGGCGCACCCGTCGTCCGGCACTTCGGCTCCTGGATGCTGGCACTGATGGCCGACTTCGAAGGCCGGCCCGACCGTGCCATGGCCGAACTCGACGAGGTGATGACGTCGCCCGCCGCGGACCGGCCGGCTTACGCCGGCTTGGTCGACCCCGCCGATGCCCCGTTCCTCGTCCGCCTGGCGCTGCGTGCCGGCGCGCACGAACGGGCCGCGCAGGCAGTGGCCCTGGCCGAGCGACTGGCCGTGCTCAACCCCGACCTCACGTTCCTCACCGCCACCGCCGCGCACGCCCGGGGGCTCCTCGACAACGACCTCGCCCCTCTCGTACGCGCGGTCCGGCTGTACGAGGACTGCCCTCGGCCGTTGGCCCGGGCATCGGCACTGGAGGACACCGGACGCAAGCTGGCGGCCACCCGCACGTCCGAAGCGGTGCCGTACTTCGACACGGCCCTCGCGCTCTACGCGCGAGCGGGCGCCGAGCGGGACGTCGCACGCGTCCGCCGGCGCCTGCGGGCCGTTGGTGTCCGCCGTCGGCCCTCGACGGCCGGACTCTCCGGTGCATGGCCCGAGCTGACGGCCGCGGAGGTACGGGTGGTACGGCTCGTGGCCCGAGGGCTGACCAACCAACAGGCGGCCGAGAACCTCTCCCTCTCGCCGCACACGGTGAGTTCGCACCTGCGCCGGGCCTTCACCAAGCTGGACATCACCTCGCGCGTGGAGCTGACCCGGCTGGTGAAGCATCGCGACAGCGGAGAGTAGTCGCTTCGTATCCCACGTGGGCACCATCGCAATGGACGATTCGTGTGATGTGCCGTCGTCGCCGTTTCCTCAGAATGATCAACAGCCGCGGAATGGAGAAGTCCGCGGGGAACCGTTGGTCGAGAGAGGAACAGCGCATGACCGTAAGGCTCCAGCGAGCCCGCCCCGGCAGCCCCGAGCTCCAGGCGCTTGTCGACGAGCTCGCGGAGCGGCTCGGCCGGTCCGTCGCCGTCGACGACCCGCTGGTCCGCATGGTCTGCACGAGCCGCCACTTCGGCGACGAGGACCCGGTCCGCATCGGCACCCTGTTGCAGGGCCGTGCCGACAACGCGGCCATCCGCTACGTCCTCGCCCAGGGCGTGACCCAGTGGTCCCGAGCCGGATTCATCGATGGCCGTGACGACCTCGGACTGCTGCCCCGATACGTCGTGCCCCTGCGCGAGCGCGGGCATCTCCTCGGACTGCTCCTGGTGGTCGCGCCCGAGAAAACGCTCCCAGAGGACGAGACACGTGCCATCGCCCGGGCCGCGGACGCCATGGCCGCCCAGATGCACGGAGAGCACATCGCCACCGACACCCGGAGGGCCGAGGAGCGGGACCTCGTCCTCGAACTCGTCGGCACCGACGTCGCCGCCCGTAGCACCGCACGGCGGCGGGGCAAGGAACTCGGACTGCTCGGAGCAGCCGAGCACGTCCTGGTCACCGTCGTCCAGCTGAGCTGCGCGACGGAGCTGGTGCGGCAGTCCGAGGCGGCCCTGTGGGGGGCGCTGGAGGGGTTCAGGCAGACGCGTTCGGCCACGGGCCTCATCGCGATCGGCAAGGAGCGGGCGACACTGCTCCAGCTGCGCGACCGCCCGCCCGGCCAGGACGAGGTCACCGCACAGTCCGCTCGCATCCTGGACGAACTCCGCACCTTCCTGGATCCGTCGGCTGCCCCCGTGATCGGCGTCGGCGGCCGGCACCCCGGCCTGGACGACGCATGGACGTCGTACGAGCAGGCGCTCGTGGCGGCACGCGCGGCACGCCGACTGCCCACCCTGAAGAGCGTCGGCGACTGGGAGCTGCTCGGGGAGCTCGCGGTGTTGCTCCAGCTCCCCGAGCACGCCCTGAACGCGTCTTTGGTTCCAAAGCCGCTCCGTACCCTGAGCGACACTCATGGCGGCGACCGCCTGCGGGACACCCTGCGCTGCTTCCTCGAATGCGCGGGATCGATTCCGCGGACCGCGGACACGCTGGGAATCCACCGCACCTCGCTCTACTACCGCCTGCGCCAGATTCAGGAGATCACCGGACTCGACCTCGACGACGGCGCCCAGCGGCTCACCCTGCACCTCGGCCTCAGGATCGAGGAACTTCTCGCCCCGGGCGGCGACGGGGCCGTCTGACCACGGACTCGCTTCGACAAAGCGAGGAGGATCCACGGCCCGATTCCTACAGCTCGCGGTGGTGCGGGCGGCGGGCCCCACTCGATGATGTTCGGGACGGGCGGGACTGATGTACCGCCTCTGACCAGGGGAGAGGTCATGAAGGAACTGATCACGACGGACGGCGCACGGCTGGCGTACCAGGACACCGGCGGCCAGGGCGTCCCGCTGGTGATGCTGCACGGCTGGGGGCAGACGCAGGCGATGTTCCGCCACCAGATCGAGGGGTTGGCGCCCGGCCGTCGCGTCGTCACCGTCGACCTCCGCGGCCATGGGAAGTCCGGCAAGCCGCGTCACGGCTACCGCATCGCCCGGCTCTCCCGCGATGTGCTCGAACTCGTCGACCATCTCGGTCTTGACCGTTTCGACGCACTGGGCTGGTCCATGGGTGTCTCGGTGTGGTGGAGCTTCATCGACCAGTACGGGACCGGACGGATCCGGCGCTTCGTCGCCGTCGACCAGCCCGCGGCGGTCGCCGCCGTGCCCTGGATGACCGAGCGGGAACAACGGGACTCCGGTGCCATCTTCGATGTGTCGGGGCTGTTGTACCTGGGTGCGGCCCTCGCGGGGCCGGAGGGCGACGCGGTCCGCGCCGACTTCGTGCGCGGCATGTTCTCCGGCGAGCCCGACCCCGAGGTGCTGGCCTTCGTCGGCGAGGAGATCCGGTCGACACCCGCCTACGCGGGCGTGCCGCTGCTGTTCGACCACTGCGCGCAGGACTGGCGCGACGTGCTTCCCCGGATCGATGTGCCGACCCTGGTGATCGGCTGTGAGGGAAGCCATGTCCACCCCGATTCGCAGCGCTTCGTCGCCGAGCGGATTCCCGGTGCACGCCTGCACGTCTTCGCCTCCGACGTGGCGAGCTCGCACTTCCCCTTCCTGGAGAACCCGCCGGCCTTCAATGCCGTGGTGGAGAAGTTCCTGGCCGAGGAGCCGGCGAACGGGGTGTGA
Source organism: Streptomyces sp. AB3(2024) (assembly GCF_041862025.1). Classification (NCBI taxonomy): domain Bacteria; kingdom Bacillati; phylum Actinomycetota; class Actinomycetes; order Kitasatosporales; family Streptomycetaceae; genus Streptomyces; species Streptomyces sp. AB3(2024). The sequence goes on along the minus strand of NZ_JBGWAB010000004.1, from coordinate 70,993 downwards.
ACCCGCCCTCCGCCCGCACGCACCTACGGCCAGGAATCCCCATGACCCTCACACTGATGTCACGTGCGCCCCAACGCGTGCCCCGGCAAGCGCCCGATCCGACCTCGCCCTCCTCCCCCTCGGGGTGGCTGGTCCAGATGCTTTCCGAGATGCCGGAGACGAACGACCGGACCCACGTCTACCTCGGCGTCCATGTCCGTGGGCCCGTCACCATCGACCACGAGCGCGCCAAGACCCCGTTGGAGCCGAACGACCTGTTCTTCTGCGACCCGGCCCGGCGGCATCTGCTGCGGTTCGGCGAGGACTGCCAGATGATCTTCTTCCGGGTGCCCCGGTGCTATCTGGGCGTCAAGGAGTCGGAACTGGACCGGGTGCTCGGCGTGCCCGTACGCGGCGGGGAGGGGCTCGGGGCGCTGGTGTCCGACTTTCTGACCGCGCTCGCCGCCAAGGTGGGGTTCCGCCACTCCACGATCGGGGACCGGCGTGCCCGGACAGCCGTACATCTCCTCTCCGTCCTGGTCATGGAGCTCCTCGAAGCGGACGCGACGGACGAGGCCGACGACGCGTCCGGGACCGTCAACGAGATGCTGTCGCGTATTCGCGTCTACATCGAAGAACATCTGATGGACCCGGACCTCTCACCGGAGTCGATCGCACGCGCCCACCACATCTCCGTCCGTTACCTGCAGAAGCTCTTCCAGAACGACGGCAGCACGGTGAGCCAATGGGTGCGGCAGCGCAGGCTCGAGTTCTGCCGGCTCGAACTGGGCCGCTCCAACCGGAGGATCACCATGGCCGCGGTGGCACACCGCTGGGGCTTCAGCAGCCCCTCGCACTTCAGCCGCACGTTCCGCGGGGCCTTCGGCATGAGCCCCAGCGAATGGCAGGCGCTGGCGACCTCGGCCTGCGCGACGACGACTGCCGGCGCCCGGGACGAGCGAAGGCGCTGAGACGCGTGTGCGCCGTCATGACGGCGCGGATACGCGCACGTACAAGAGGTGCCACTTCCACGGCTCTACCGTGAGTAACAGTCGCACGGACCTCTTGCCGAATTCCGGGCCGAGCCCTGACCGTCGTGACGACGCCCCACAGGTAGCCCGATATCGAGAAGAGAACTCGCATGCCCCACCCCACCGTCGTCCTCGTGCACGGCGCCTTCGCCGACGCGACAGGCTGGATAGGCGTCATCTCGGAACTGCGGAGCAGCGGTATCCCGGTGATCGCTCCGCCGAACCCGCTGCGGGGCCTGACGTCGGACGCCGCCTACCTCGCCTCCGTCCTGGCCCAGATCGACGGCCCGGCCGTACTCGTCGGCCACTCGTACGGCGGTGCGCTGATTACCGTGGCCGGCGCCGCGGAGAACGTCGTGGGGCTCGTCTACGTGGCCGCCTACGTGCCCCACGAGGGCGAGAGCCTCGGCCGGCTCCAAGGGAGCTTCCCCGAGTCTCCGCTGACGAGCAGCCTGAAGGAGTGGACCTACCCGCTCCTCGACGGCGACGTTGGGGTCGAGGTCACCATCGAGGAGAAGGCCTTTCCCTCCGTGTTCGCGGCGGACGTGCCCGAGGACGTCGCCGGCGTCCTGGCAGCGGCCCAACGCCCGCTCGCCACGGCCGCCTTCACCGAGACCGCCTCCGTGGCGGCGTGGCGGACCAAACCGTCCTGGGCCCTGGTGGCCGGGGCGGACCGCACGATCAGCCCCGAGGTCCAGCGCTTCGGCGCGGCACGGGCCGGCGCCGTCGTCGTCGAACTTCCGGACGCCTCCCACGCCGTCGTCCTCTCCGAGCCCACGCGGGTCGCCGACCTGATCAGGGACGCGGTACGGGCGACGAGCTGACCGACCGACCTCCGCGACGACAGGAGCGGGACCGGGCCAGTCGTCGACCGACCGACCGGCGGGCGGGCTTGATGGCGCAGGCGTGAGGAGCGGATAGCGGCTCCACTTCTCCCCGGAGGCTCCCCAGAGCCCGAAACCAGCGGTTTGTAGAGGGAGTACAGAAGCAGCCATGCACGCGGCATGAGCGGGACCGATCGCTCCCTAGAGCCAGTCCCGCCGCTTGAAAATCATGTACAAACCGGTGCAGACAACCGCCATCAAGCCGATCGCGAACGGATATCCGCCCGTCCAGTGCAGCTCCGGCATGCTGTCGAAGTTCATTCCGTAGATGGTGCCGACGAGGGTGGGTGCGAAGAGGATGGCGGCCCAGGCGGAAATCTTCTTGATCTCCTCGTTCTGTTCGAAGCCGGCTTCGGCCAGGGCGCGCATTTCGGCGTTCTGTTGTTGGGAGACGAGGGTGGCGTTGACCGTGAGGATTTCGGTGAGGGCCTGGCGGAAGCCGTCGACGCGTTCGCTGGTGTGGGTGACGTGGTCCGCCACGTCGCGGAGGTAGCGCTGGAGTTCCTCGTCCGTGCCGTACTTGGCGAAGCCGGCCATCAGCGCGTGGAGCATGCCGACCAGGGGGCGGGTGGCGCGCTGGAACTCGACCATTTCGCGGGAGAGTTCGTAGATGCGGCGGGAGACCTCGGGGTCGCCGCGGAAGACCTCGGTCTCGATCTCGTCCATGTCGTTCTGGACGCCCGCGACGACCGGGGCGTAGCCGTCGACCACGGCGTCGAGGATCGCGTAGAGCGCCGCCTCCGGGCCCAGGGAGAGGAGGTCCGGGGTCTCCTCCATGCGGCGGCGGACCGCCGAGAGGTCGGGGGCCGCGCCGTGGCGGACCGTGATGAGGAAGTCCGGGCCGACGAAGACGTGGAGTTCCCCGAAGTCGACCTCCTCCGGGGCGTCCAGGTAGCGGGCCGCGCGCAGGACCACGAAGAGGGTGTGGCCGTAGCGCTCCAGCTTGGGGCGTTGGTGGGCCTCCATGGCGTCCTCGACCGCGAGCGGGTGGAGGTTGAACTCCGCTGCCAGGGAGTGGAGTTCGGACTCCGTCGGGCGGTGCAGGCCGATCCATGCCATGCCGCCGTGCTGTTCGCGCAGCTGCCGGAAGGTGTCCGCGAGGGTGGCGGGGGAGGCGACCCGGCGGCCGTCGCGGTAGACCGCGGAGTCGATCACGCTGCGGTGGTCCGCGGGGACGGGGGCGGCCGCGCCCGCCGGGCCGGAGGCGGTCGGCGGGGTCGGGGAGGAGGGGCCGGACGGGCGCAGCCACCCCGAGCGCTTCGCGGACAGGGAGGAGGGGCGGCGGTCTGGGCGCTCCGACATCGCAGGTCAGCTCCCGGTCGAACGGGTGTTTACGGGCAAAAGGCAGGATATAGGGCAGGGAGGGGGAGGGGAGAGGGGAGGGGGAATGGTTTGGGGAGAGGGGGGTGAGGGTGGGAGTGGGGATTGCGGACAGGAGGTGTCCGCAAGGCGGGCTAGCGTGGGTGTATGGCCTCCACGACGAATCCCGTACTCGGCATCCGCGCTCTGAACCGTGCCACGCTCGCCCGCCAGCTGCTGCTGAGCCGCGCCGAGATGTCCGCGCGGGACGCCGTCGCGCACCTCATCGGACTCCAGGCCCAGAACGTGAAGCCGCCCTACTACCAGCTGCACGCCCGCCTCGCCGGGTTCGGGCCCGAGCGGCTGGCCGGGCTCATGGAGTCGCGGGAGGTGGTCCGGATGGTCACCATGCGCTCCACCATCCACACGCACACCGCCCACGACGCCCTCACCCTGCGCCCGCTCGTGCAGGCGGCCCGCGACCGCGAGGTGGGTTACTTCCGCAAGGGCCTGACCGGCGTGGACCTCGACCGGCTCGGCGCGCGCGCCAGGGCCTTCGTCGAGGACGAGCCGCGCACCATGGGGGAGATCCGCGAGGAGCTGCTCCGGGCGTGGCCCGCGGCCGACCCCCAGTCGCTGGCCGTCGCCGCCCGCTGCCTGCTCCCGCTCGTGCAGGTCACCCCCCGCGGGGTGTGGGGGCGCAGCGGGCAGGTGCGGCTGACCACCGTCGAGCGGTGGCTGGGAGCGGACGCCGACGGAGCGCGGGCGCAGGCGGTCGACGACGTGGTGCTGCGCTATCTCGGTGCCTTCGGGCCCGCCTCCGTCAAGGACATGCAGACCTGGGCCGGTCTCACCCGCCTGCGCGCGGCCTTCGAGCGGCTCCGGCCCCGGCTGCTCGTCTTCCGCGACGAGAACGGGGTCGAGCTCTTCGACCTGCCCGACGCGCCCCGCCCCGACGCCGACACCCCGGCACCGCCCCGCTTCCTCCCCGAGTTCGACAACCTGCTGCTCTCCCACGCCGACCGTTCCCGCGTCGTGGCTCCCGAGCACAAGGGCCGTGCCTGGACCGGGAACCAGGCCCACCGCACCCTGCTCGTCGACGGGTTCCTCGCCGGGCTGTGGCGGACGGAGGGCGACGGGCTGGTCGTGGAGCTGTTCGGGACGCACCCCCGGGGCGTCGAGGAGGAGATCGTCGCCGAGGGGGAGGCACTGCTCGCCGGCATGGGGCGAGGTCCGGGGCCCGTGCGCTTCGGGTCGATCCACGGCTGACGCCACCCTGGTGGAGCGCCCGTCCGGCACGGCACGATGCCTTCATGATCGGAGTCCGGCGCCGCCGGCGGCCCCCGCCGTGCGGTGCCGTTCCTCCGTACGGGTGTTCTGGCGATCCGGGATTCAGGAGTGAGTGGGCTATGCGGGTTCCAATGACTGTTGCGGACTTCCTCGACCGGGCCGAGCTGGGGTTCCCGTCCAGTGCCGGCGTGATCGACGAGCCGGACCAGCCCGGCGCGCCGGTGCCGGTGTCGACGTACGGGCGGCTGGGCGAGCGCGTACGGGCCTGGCAGGCGGGCTTCGACGCGCTCGGTGTCGGCGAGGGCGAGAGAGTGGCCGTGGTCAGCCACAACTCGGCCCGGCTGCTGGAGCTGTTGTTCGCGGTGCCGATGAGCGGTCGCGTGTGCGTGCCGGTCAACTTCCGGCTCAAGCCCGAGGAGGTCGCGTACGTGGTGCGGCAGAGCGGGGCCTCCGTCCTGCTCGTCGACCCGGAGCTGGACGGCGTGCTGTCCGGTGTCACGGCGCGCCACCGGTTCGTCCTGGGCGAGCGGACCGAGACCGAGCTGATGCGCTTCGGCGTCGAGCCGCGCCCGTGGTCGAAGCCGGACGAGGACGCCACCGCGACGATCAACTACACCTCGGGCACCACCGCCCGCCCCAAGGGGGTGCAGCTGACGCACCGCAACATCTGGGTCAACGGGCTGACCTTCGGCCTGCACACCCGGGTGTGGGAACGCGACGTCTACATGCACACGCTGCCGATGTTCCACTGCAACGGCTGGGGCATGCCCTACGTGATGGCCGGCCTCGGCGTGAAGCAGGTGGTCCTGCGCAAGGTCGACGGCGGCGAGATCCTGCGACGTGTGGAGGAGCACGGCGTGACCCTCATGTGCGGGGCGCCCGCCGTCTGGAACGCGGTCCTCGACGCCGCGGCGACCTGGGAGGGCGAGATCCCCGGCCGTGACCGGGTGCGCGTCGTGTGCGCCGGCGCCCCGCCGCCGAGCAAGATGATCCGGCGGATGGACGAGGAGCTGGGCTGGGAGTTCTCCCAGATCTACGGCCTGACCGAGACCTCGCCCCTGCTCACCTTCAACCGGGCCCGGCCCTCCGACGCGGAGCTGCCCGCCGAGGAGCGGGCGCGCAAGCTGTCGCGCGCCGGACTGCCGGCGCTCGGGGTCAAGCTCAGGGTCTCCGAGTCCGGTGAGGTCCTGGCGCGCTCGAACGTCGTGCTCGACGGCTACTGGGACAAGCCCGAGGAGACCTCGGCGGCGCTGGAGGACGGCTGGTTCCACACCGGCGACGGCGGCACCGTCGACGAGGCCGACGGGCACCTGACGATCTCCGACCGGAAGAAGGACGTGATCATCACCGGCGGCGAGAACGTGTCGTCGATCGAGGTCGAGGACGCGATCTTCAGCCACCCGGCGGTCGCCGAGGTCGCCGTCATCGGCGTGCCGCACGAGAAGTGGGGCGAGACGATCAAGGCGCTCGTGGTCCTCACCGAGGGCGCCGAGGCGGGGGAGGCCGACATCATCGCCCACTGCAAACAGCGGATGGCCGGCTACAAGGCGCCGACGAGCGTTGAGTTCCGCGAGGCGATCCCGCGCACGGCCACGGGCAAGATCCAGAAGTTCAAGCTCCGCGAGCCCTACTGGTCCGCCCTGGACCGCGGGGTCAACTGACCGGCGATGTGTCCGGCCGTACGGCCGCGCGCCGACCGGCTCCGGTCCGGCGGCGCCGAGCCGCCTACGGCGGGCGGTCCGGAGCGGTCCGGGGCGGCCCGCCCGGCCGCCCCGGACCGCCCGGGAGCGGGGCGAAGGGGAGTCCCGGAACCAAACAGATGACCGCCGGGCCGGGGGCTGTGCAAAACGCGTCACATTCCGGCTCGGTTGTGCCACCATGATTCCGCTGAACGCTACGTGATCCCGGTTACATGTCGGGCGACAGCCGGGTTTCGGAACCACGTACGCGTGAACGGTGCTGACGGTTTGTGCGGCGGGGGGCGGGAGTCGTCGAATGCGGGGGACCCGTATTGATCAAGCATGCCCCGTGTGCGGAACTCCCGAAGAGGGGGACCTGTGCACGGTCTGTCGTTGGCGGATGCGGGGCGACCCGGTCCTCGGGGACCTGACCGAGGAGGCCGCGCGCCGGGCGGCCGACGCGTTGGCGGCCGCCGCGCACGGCTGGGACGTACGGGCGGCGGCGCTGTGCGGGAGCGTGGCTCCGGGCGCCGGGCCGGGTGCCGGGCCGGGCGCCGGAGCGAGTACCCAAGCAGGCGCCGAAACGGGAGCCGAAACGGGAGCCGAAACGGGCCCGGAAGCGCCTGCCGGCAGCACCTCCGGGCGGCTCGCCGCGGTGGTGCGGGGAGGGCTGCCGGAGGGCGGGCCGGGCGCGTCGGGGGCCCTGCGGGAGCAGCCGGCGGGTCCGTGGGAGGAAGTGTCGGTCCGGAGGCCGGCGCAGTGGCTTGAAATACTCGACGATTTGATCTTCGGGCGCGTCGGGGAATTGCTCTTCGTCGAATTCGACCCCGATCGCGTGAACGTGATCAAGGCGTATCTGGACGAGAGCGGAATACCCCGCCAGAAGGACGCCGGGACCGTGGACTGGGAGTTCCTCGCCCCCGCACTGGACCCGCACCCGGAAATCCGCCGCTTCCAGCTCGCCGGGGGCATCGGCGAGATGTCCCCGGTCGACAGGAGGGATTTCGACGCGGCGGTGCTGCGCCGGCTGACGGCGTCCTTACCGCCGCCCCGCGACCGCTCCACGGTGCTGCTGGTGGGCCACCCCGGCTGGACCCTGCTGGACCGCGCCGTCGCCACGCTCCGCCGCAGCCGTCCCCTGAGGGCCGAGCTGCACCGGCGGGACGGGCCGGCGTACGGCACCACGACGGCGGACGCCGTGCGGGGGGTACTGCGTACCGCGCCGCTTCCCGTGGACCACTGCCTGCTGCTGGCCAGCGCCGACCGGCGGACCGGCGCGGTGCACGTCCACCGCCACGTGCTCTTCCCCGCGGGCGTCCGGCTCCGTCCCGGGGCGGACGCGACCGCCACCGTCACGGTGCACGGTGGGGTCACCGGCAACACCTCCGTGCTCCTCCCCGTGCTGGCCGGTCCCCCGGCGGGCCGCGACACGGGCCCGACGGTCCTGGGCGTGGGGCGGACCGCCCTCGGGGCCCTGGAACCGGCCAGCCTCACCTTCGTACTGCGGGCTCCCGGGGAGGTCGCCCTCGCCGGGACCGGCGACGGCCCGCCCGCGCCCCGCGAGCGCGGCGGGGCGCAGGCGCCGCCCTCACCGGACGGGGCGACACCGGCCCCGACCACACTGGACGATCCCGATCCGAACCCGACCGCCCTGGACGATCCCGATCTGAACCTGACCGCGCTGGTCACCGGCCTGCCCCGGCGGATCGTCCGCCCGCCGCGGCTGGAGGTCTACTGCACCGTCGAGCTGAGCGGCGCGGACGCGGCCGAGACCGAAGAGCGGCTGGCCTTCGTACGGGACCTCATCGGTTCACTGGCCCGCCACCGCGGTGCCGGGAGCGCCCTGCGCGTCGGCGCCGTGGGCCACTACGACCACGCGATCCACGAGAACGGCTACGCCCCCCGGCGGATCCTGCTGATGCCACCGGTCCCGGCCGGGCCCGCCGCGGCCGCGCTCGCCGCGCTGGACTCCTGGGAGCCCGCCCGGCGCCGCCAGGACACGGTGTCCTCGCTGGAGGACGCGCTCAGGACACTGGTGCCGCTCGCCACGGCGCCGCCCCACGGAGACGAGGCCGTACGACGGGTCGCCCTGATCGTCGCCCGCAGGCCGCCCGCGCCGCCCCGGCAGCACGGCATGGTGCCGTCCTGCCCGCTCGGCACCGACTGGCGGGCCGAAGCCGACCGGCTGCGCGCCGCCGGAGTCCGCGTGATGACCAGGGCGGACCCGCGGGCCGGGCAGACGCCCCCCGACCGGGCACGGGCCGCCGTCGAGCGCTACGCGGCCACGGCGTGGGCCGAGCTGTCCCGCGACGGTTCCTTCCACCCCGGCGCGGACACGGCCGCCGACGTGGCCGAGGCGCTCGGTCCCACCTGGCAATGGGAGGGTCCGCCCTGCCCGTTGGCCTTCGCAAGCCCCTTGCTGTGATCGACCGCTCCGGCACGAGGAGACCCCATGGCCGAGGAATACTACGACCCGAACGACAGGCCCCCGGGCGGTGCGCCGGCCGACGGCTCCCCGATACCCCTGGCGGGCGGTCCCCTGAAGTCCCCGCCCCCGCACCCCAACGGGCAGCCGTGGTCCGGCCCCCCCACCCGGCCCGCGGGGAACCCGTACCAGCAGGACCAGGTTCCCGTCATGGACGGCAACTCGGCTCCGGCGCCCATCCCCACCGCGCCCGCCGGCGCGGATGCCACGGACCACGTCCGCATAGGACTGTGGGGCGCGCCGCGCTCCGGCAAGACCAGCTTCCTCGGCGCGCTGCCGATCGCGGCGATGCAGGCCCAGCGGTACGGGCAGGGCAGCTGGCGGATCAGCGGCATGAGCAGGGAGGCGAACAGCTTCCTGAACGACAGCGTGACGCGGCTCTCGACCCGCCGGATCTTCCCGGAGGCGAGCGTGGGCCTGCGCGGCATGAGCTGGTCCGTCCAGGGGGAGGAACCGTCCTCGGGCGTCCTGCGCAAGCGCAGTCGCAGGACCAGCTTCGTACTGGACATCAACGACGCCGCGGGCGAGGTGTTCCAGGGCAACAATCCGCTGCACGAGCAGATCACCGACCAACTGGCACGCGCCCAGGGGCTGATCTACCTCTTCGACCCGCTCGGTGACGCCGAGGAGGCGACGGAGAGCTTCAGCTTCTTCTTCGCGACGCTCAACGAACTGAACACCCGGGTCCGGGACAGGGGAGCGCACCACGACAACCGGCTTCCGCACCACGTCTCCGTCTGCGTCGCCAAGTTCGACCACCCCGCCATCTTCGAGCCCGCCGTGCGGGCGGGCTGGGTCACCCAGGACTCCGTGGGATCCCGGCTGCCCCGCGTGCCCGCGCACCACAGCGCCCGCTTCTTCCAGTGGATGTGCGAGGAGTTCCGCGGGTCCACCGCCCGGATGGTGCGCGACGGGCTGGCCACCTTCTTCCACCCCGACCGCATCTCCTACTACGCGACCTCGGCCATCGGGTTCCGGCTCAACCCGCAGCACGTCTTCGACTACCACAACTACGCCAACGTGGAGATGGTCGACGAGCGCCCGCGGATCTGCACCTCCCCCGAGCCCATCAACGTCCTGGAACCCCTGATCGACCTGGAGCGCAGGATCCACACCAGGCCGGGCCTCTTCGGAGCGAAGCGGAGCGGTCAGTGAACGAGGGCCCCGACACCCACCCGCTGTCCGCCGACTGGTCGGTGGTGGGCAAGTATCCGGGGCGGACCATGGGCTACGAGGTCCTGCGCGGCAGCCTCCCCTCCGACCGGGCCGAGCGCTACTACTGGGGTGCCGCCACCGGCACCCCCGACGACCGGGAGACCGCCGGGGGACTGCCCTGGCGGGTGTTCCTCAGCGGTGTGCCGGGAGAAGAACGCCCCACCTGCGCCCGGGTCGAGACGACCTGGGACGGCAGCGTCGACGGCACCGGCGCCCCCAGTTACACCTGGCGCCTGCTCGTCGTGGACTGGATCCCCGCGAGCACCGTCCGGCTGACGTGGACCGCACTGGACCGGGCCGCCCCCCACACGCGGCCGGACCCGGCGGAGGGCGCCGTGGGCATCGAGGCCGGACGGACCACGGCCGACGAACTCGCCCGGACCGTCGACCGGCTGGGCTTCGACTGGACGGCCGGGATCGCGGCCCTGCTGCTGGAAGGCCGGCAGGTGGCGATCGTGCCGGCCCCCGGTGCCGGGCTCCCCGACACCGACGACCGGGTCGTGGTCCTCGACGCCGTCTGCTCGCTCCTGCCGTACGGGTGCCGCGCCTGGCTGAGCGCGGCCACCTGGACCGGCCAGTCCGAGCACCGCCTGATGCTGGTCTTCGCGGCCGCCGCGCGGACCGGCCAGGCCGAGGCCCGGCTGGACGCGGGCAGCCGGCCGCCGGAGCCGCAGACCGCCGTGGGGCGCGAGTACCTGAACGAGCTGCTCAGGCTCCGGGCCGGGCGGGAGTCCACCGCCGAACTCGTCGCGCACCTCCTGGGCGCCGGCGACGCCATCTCCTCCCAGGACCCGAAGGCCGCCCTGCGGGCGCTGCGCGAGGCGGACCTGCTGGACAGCGTGCTCACGGAGATCGGCCGGGGCGGCGGTGAACTCGCCGACGTGACGCGGGTGCTGGACACGTACACGCCGAACGGCCTGACCGAGCGGCAGCTGGGACTGCTCCTGCCCTTCCTCGCCCGCCACGCACCGCCAGAGGTGCTGCTGCGGTACTGGAGCCCGCTGACCCCGCGGCTGCTCGCCGAAGACGTCCTGGCCGCAAGGGCGTCGCAGGCCACCTTCACCCGTGCCACGGACTACCTGAGGGTGCTGCGCGGCCTGGAGGCGTACCAGCCGGGCGCGTTCGACGCGCTGTTCACGGCCATGGCGACGGCGCCGGTCCAGGAGCCCGGCTGGGTGGCCGCGCTCATCTACCGGACGGAGCACGAGCTCGGGCACACCGCGGAAGCCGCCGACCGGGTACTGACCGGCTCGCGCGAGGTGCGGGACGCATGGCTGCGCACGCTGCTGAAGGACCGCAGCCACGACCTCTCGCCGCTCCGCCGGATCGTCCGGTCGGCCCTGCGGGACGGGGGGAACGGCCCTGCCGGATGGCTGCGGTTCGCCGCGGTGCTCACCGGTGACCTGCGCGCCGGCCAGGTGGTGGCCTCCGACGTCACCGAGTTCACCGACGCCGGTGAGGACGCCTGGCTGATCGCGCTGGACGCCGCCGCACGCAACGGCACGCCGGACGTCGTCGGTCTCATGTGGCCGCGCCTGCGCGAGGTCGCGCTGAGGACGGCCCCCCGGCAGCTGATCACCGAGCTGGACAGGGTCGCCGCACCGGGCGCGCCCGGACTCGATCCTCAGGTGGCCGCCGACGCGGACCTGCTGTGCGCGATCGCCGGCGCCATCGTGCACGACGGCCGCCGGCCGGTCCCGACGATGCCCCGGCTCCGGCAGCTCACCGCCCCCGGCGCCGCCCGGCCCTACGCGTCCGCCGTGATCCAGCGGATCGACGCCGATCCCGACCTGAAGAGGCTCGCGGTCGAGGCGCTGCTGGGCGACACCCCCGACCCCGCCTCGTGGACCGTGCTGACCCAGCTGATGAAACAACGTCCCAGCACCGAGGAGGTCGTCTGCGACAGCCTGGAACGGCGGCTCGCCGAGGACCCCGGCCTGTGGATCGACGTACTGCCCGAGGAGCTGGTGACGGCCTTCGGCCGCCGGCAGCGGCTGGGCTGGCTGCGTCCCGTCTGGAAGCTGCGCAAGGCCGTCCTCGCCGGTGAGGACCTCGGGGAGCTGGCCAGGGTCATCGTCGAGGCCTGTCCCGACCGGAACGTCTCCCCGCCGCTGGTGGTCGAGCTCGTTCCCCTGCTGTACAGCCGGGGACCCCTGGCCGTGTACGAGCTCGGGTGCGAGCTGGACCGACGGGCGCCCGGACTGGGCCTGGCCCTGTACCGGGAACTCGGGCGGAACGAGTGGGCCCGGGACCTGTGCGGGCAGCTGCGCCAGTTCAGCTACGCCGAGACGGAACGCCACCACCAGATCCTCACCCGGCTGGGCGCCCCCCGCCGGGGCGCCCCCCAGACTCCGCCCCCTCAATCCCCTCCGCCCTCTCCACCGGGTCAGGCACCGCCGGCTCACCACGAGCCCGATCCGTGGCAGCCGTCGCAGGAGGAGAAGAAGAAGGGAAAGCTGCGCGACCGGCTCCCCTGGGGGAAACCGTGACCGCCGCGGCCGTCGCGGTCGCCGTCGACGCGGGCGCCCGCTTCACGCGCATCGCCGTGCTCGGCGCCTACGGTGCCCCGGAGCTGGCCCGGCTGTCCGGCTCGGTACCCGGCGAGGGCGTGCCCGTACCGCAGGACACGGCCGACCGCCGCGGCGCCGCTCTGCGGGCCGCCTACGGGGAGTACTGCGAGAGCCACGGAATCCCCGACCGGGTGGTGCTGGTCGTACGGGAGCAGGACCGTGCCGGGGCCGCGGACCGGGCGGCCGACGCGCTGACCGCCGTCCACGGCACGCGCCCGGCACCGCCGATCCGGGTACTGGGCACGCCGCACGCGGTGCTGGCGCTGCTCCGGCACGAGGGCGCGCCGCCCTCGGCGCGCTACACCGTCTGCGACCTCGGCGCGAGCGCGGCGGAGGTGTCGGTGTGCGTACCGGTCTCCGGCACCGTGGCCGTCACCGGCCGGGCGTGGCACGCTCCCGCCGACGGCTACGGAGGCGGGTTCGACCGGGCGCTGCTCGCCGCCGTCGGGCTGCCGGACGACGGCGCGGGACTGCGGGCGCTGGCCGGGGCCCGGGGAGAGACGGGTGCCGCCGAGCGCCTCGGCATCGCCCTGCGCCGCGCGGACAGCCATCGCGGGCGGTACGACGACACGGCGGTCCACCGGGTGGACGGGCGGGAGATCACCGCGGGCGTGGTGCGCCGGGCCCTCGGACGGCTCACGGAAGGACTCGACCGGGCGCTCGACGAGGCCCTGGGCGGCGCGCCGGCCCCGCCGGTGATCGCGGTGGGGGGTGCGGCCCGCTTCGGCCCGCTGGTCGGGCACCTCGCCGCCCGGCACGGGCCGCTCGTGGCGCTGCCCGGTGCCACGGACCCCGCCCTCGCCGCCGTCTTCGGCGCCGCGCTGGTCGCCGCCGGCCGGGCCGACCCGGGCGACCGCTACCCGCACGCCGTCTGCGTGGGCACCCACCGCGTCGTCGGCGGCGCTCCGCGGTCCGAGGAACTGGTGATCAGCCCCGCCGGAGTGCTGGAACCCGGCGGCGCCACCGTCTTCGCCGAAACCGGCGGACACCGCGTCCCGGTGGCCACGGGGACGGCGCCCCCCGCCGGTCCCGCGCCGCCCGTACGGGTGCGGGTGCGCGACGCCCGGGGCGAGCGCGCCGAGGCCGTGGGCACCCTGACCCTCCCCGCGGGGGGCGAGGGCGACCGCTTCCACGTGGGAGTACGCATCGCCGTCGACGGCACGGCCCATCTCGTGCTGCACCCGCTGGGCTCCGCGGCGCCCGGCGAAATCCCCCTCGGCACCCTGCCGACCGACCTCAAGGGAGCAGGTCCGTGAAGCACCCCACCCCGCCACGGGCACCCCGGTTCGCGCGCGCCGCGCGGGGAGGGGCCGCTCTGGTGACCGCCGTCCTGCTGGCCGCCCCGCCGGCGACCGCACGGGCGACGACCACCGACCCGGTCCCCTCCCGCGCGGAGGTCTACCAGGCCCTCGGGCTCGACGACCAGCCCGCCGACTACGTCGTCCTCGTCGACACCTCCGGGTCGATGAACCAGGACGGCCGCTACGACACGGTCCGCTCGACCCTCGGCGGCTTCCTGAACGGCATGTCACCCAAGGACCACGTCGCGCTCTTCACCTTCGACTCCCGTCCGCAGCCGCGCTACGTCGGCTCGGCCGGCGACAGCGCCGCGATCATGTCCAGGCTGCCCGCCGCACCCGACCCCGCCGGGGACACCGACATCGGCGCGGCGCTCGACGCGGCACTGACCGAACTGGAACGCGACCACGCCTCGGCGGTCGCCTCCGTGGTGCTGCTCACCGACGGCGAGCACCACCCCGTCGCCGGCTCCGGCTACCCCGATTCCACCGGTCCCGCCTGGACCGCGCTGCGCGGGCGCGCGCAGGCCCTCGTCGAACGCACCGAACTGGCCGGGTACGCGCTGCCGCTGGGCAACGGAGCGACGGGCGCGGGCCTGCTGGGCGACGTCGTGAAGAACACCACCGTCCTGCGCCCCGACAGCATCCAGGACCTCGGCTCGTACCTGGCCAGGGCCGGGGAACGCACCCGGATCCGCAAGGCGCAGCTGCTGCTGGCCGGGGACGTCGGCCAGGGGGTGACCGCGGAGTGGCAGGACGCCGGGCGCAGCGATCTCACGGACGGGTCGGCGACCGCGAAGCTCACGCTCCGCTCGACCTCCCGGCACGTCCCCCTGACGGTCACCGGCGCGAGCGCCTCGGTCGGCGACCCGTCCGTCACGCTGGACGGACTGCCGGGACAACTGACCCTCCAGCCGGGCGAGTCCCGGTCCTTCGACGTACGGCTGAGGGGCCGGCTGTCGGCGGGGCCCCTGCCGTACCGCCGGGTGAAGGACACCGACACCACGCTGGAGCTGTCCGGCCGGGTGACCTCCCCGTGGGAGCGGGCGCTCGCCCCGGACGTACGGCTGAACGTGCCCGAGCGGGTACGCGTCACGCGGGCGGCGGTGCCACTGCGGGCCACGGTGGGGTCGGCGGCCTTCCTGCCCGGGGTGCTGGGCGGCGGCGCGCTCGTGCTGCTGGCCGGCTGGCTGTACTGGCGCAGGATCCACCGGCCGCCCCTGCGGGGCGAGCTGCTGGTGACCCGGGTGTTCGGTGACGCCTTCACCGACCGCGTCGTGCTGACCGGCCGCGCGGTGACGCTGCGTCCCCCGTCGGCCGGCGGCCGGGGGAGGGTCCGCGGCCGGCGCCGGTCGACCGACACCGGCCCCAGGATCGACCTGCTGATCCGCTACACGCCGGACGGCTCCACCGCCCGGGAGAGCACCGCGACCTGTCTCCCCGACCGGGACGTCGTCGTCAACGGGGTGTCGTTCACCTACGTGTCCGGGCGGTTCGCGTCCGGCCCGTCCGACACCTTCACCGGCAGGCCCCGATGAGCGCCGCCACGCCGACGCTGAACGTCGCCGCGACCCGGGTCGCCACCGAGGCGCTGGGGCCGGGCCTGCGGTCGGTGCTCTGGGTGCAGGGATGCCCCTTCCGCTGCGCCGGCTGCATGTCGCCCGACTGGATACCCGAGCGGCCGGCCCGGTCGGCAGAACCGGCCGCCCTGGCAGCCGAGTTGCTGAGCGATCCGCGCGTGGACGGGCTGACCTTCTCGGGCGGTGAGCCGATGCTGCAGGCGGCCGGACTCGCCGAGGTGGCGCGGCTGGCCCGGGAGGACCGCGAGGTCTCCGTGATCTGTTTCACCGGCTACCGGCTCGAACGGCTCCGCGCCGAGCCGCCGTCCCCGGGGGTTCCCGCACTGCTGTCCGCGGTCGACGTACTGATCGACGGCCGGTACGTGGCGGCGCTGGACGACGGCCGCGGACTGCGCGGCAGCGTCAACCAGCGGATCCACCACCTCACTCGGCGCCTGGCGGACTGCGGGTACGACTTCGCCCGCCGCCCCAGGACGGCCGAGATCGCCATCAGCGGCCCGGAGGCCCTGCTCGTCGGCGTACCGCCGGCCGGGCTGCTGGCCGCCTTCGACGCCGCCGTCGACTCCGTCCGAGCCGAAACGCCCACCGGAAGGGAACTGCCCCATGAGCGGTAGGAAGCGCATCCAGGTCGACGAGTCCGAGTGGTACCGCCTCCAGCGCAACGCGCAGAAGCTGAAGGATGTGCAGCGCAACCTCCCACGGCTGATCGACGACGTCCGCAAGCAGACCCGCGCCGACATCGACCGCACCTTCGGCAGGGTCGAGGAGCGCCAGCGCCGGCACGAGGAAGTGGTGCGCGGCCTCAGCGCGCAGACCCGGCAGCTGGAGGCCGACACCTCGCGACGGCTCCAGGAGCAGGCCCGGGACCTGCACCGGACCCTCGACGAGACCGCGGGCCGCATCCAGGAGGAGTCCCGACGGCAGCTGGCCGCGCACCAGGAGGCCGTACGCCGGGAGATCGCGGCGGAGCGCGCCGAACGCCGTGCCGAGACGGCCCGGCTGTCCGGGGAGATCGACGTGATGAAGCAGGACCGGGCGCGGGCCGAGGAGACCGTCCGCTCCTGGCTCTCCGACAGCCGTGCCATGGCCGGTCTGATCGAGGGGTCGCTGCCGCACGAGCGCCACGCCCCCGGAGAACTGGACCGGCTGACACGACGGCTGGCCACCGCCGAGCAGAACTCGGCGGGCGGCCGCTTCGACGCGGCCCTCGCCGTGGCGCAGGAGACGTACCACTCGCTCAGCGAACTGCGGCTGGAGATCGAGCAGCGCGAGCTGGACCGTTCCTGGGCCCAGACCGCCGCCGTGGAGGCCCTGGTGCGGATCGAGAAGCTGATCGAGGGCAACCGGGAACGCCCCGTTCTCGGTCCGGACGGCCGGCCCCTGGCCGGGTACACGCTCGACGTCGCCTACTGGTCGGGCGGGGAAATCGACGAGCTGGGCCGCGAGACGGAGCGGGCCCTGTCGCGGGCCCGCGATGACGGGACCGACACCGGCGAACTGCACGCGCTGCGGGAGCGGGCGCCGGAGCTCGAAGGCGCACTCGGGGACGTCGTGGAACGGGCCGGCATGCGCCAGCTGGCCTCGCAGATCCGGGTGAACCTCGCCGACGCCGTCGCCCAGACCCTCAGTGACTACGCCTACTACGACCTCGTCGACGGCGAGTACGAGGACGCCGACCCCCGGGGCGCCTACTACGCCAAACTCCGTCACGACAACGGCAACGAGATCGTCCTGGACATCTCGCAGGCCGTCCAGGACGACGGGGAATGCGTCATCCGGGTGCACTCCTACGACCACGACACCACCGCCGAGGCCGACCTCACCGCCCGGGCCCGGGCGATCGGACAGGGCCTGGCGGCGGAGGGCCTGCGGGTGTCGGAGCCGGTGAGCGAGAAGGGCGACCCGGACCCGCTGCTGCGCGACATCGAACGCCACCGCACCCGGCAGCAGCCGCGGCCCGGGACGGCATGACCGGCGCCGCGACGCCGCCCGCGGCCGTGCCGGGCGTGGAACGGTTCCCGGCCTCCGTGCTGCGCGGCGGCGAACCGTTCGCCGTCCTCTACGGTCCGGGCGTGGACGATGTCTTCGTCGACGGCACCCACCAGGTGCGCACCCTGGAGGAAACCCTGTGGCGCCTGCTGCGCGCCGAGGGCTACGAGCGGATCGTCTTCAGTTCCCTGCAGGATCCCGTCTACTTCCGCGACCACGCCTCCCGGGGCCTGTCCCGCAGCGCTCCCGCGCCGCGCCGGGCGCCGGGCACCATGCGCCACGCGCAGCTCAAGGGCCCGCTCGGCGGCATGCTGGTGTCCGGCCTCGGCCCGCGCGGTGCCACCGCGGAACAGCGGGAGGCCCCGGCCGGCGGCGGCGCGGGCGGCGGCGGTCCCGCACCGTCGGCGATGGGCGTCTCCGATCCGTTCGGGGTGATGACGCTCACCGCACACCTGCGCGGGCGCGAGCACCGGACCGCGGTGGTGTTCCCGTACGCCGAGGAGGTCCTGCGCCACCACGGTGCGGCACGGCAGCTGGCGCACGCCATGGCGGACTGGGCCCAGCAGAGCGACGGCCGCAACCTGTGGGTGCTCGTCTTCCGCAGGCCGACCCTGGACGCCGTGGCCCGGTTCGTCGCGGAGCAGGGCGGCTTCCCCCTGCTGGAGACCTTCGTGCGCCAGCAGTCGCAGACCCCGGGACGTCCCGGTACGGCCCGGATCGGGTACCCGCAGGCAGCCGAGCTGGAACGGCTGATCCACGCGACGCGCCTGCGCGAAGGACTGCGGATCGGCGACTGGCGGGAACTGGCCCCGATCGTCAGGGCGATGGCGGGCCAGCCCTGCAAGACCCGGACCTGGCGGTCCCGGCTGGCACGACTGACGGCGGCGGACGCCCCGTTGGACGGGGACGCCGTCCGCGGCTGGATCGAGGGCGCCGACACCGACCCCCGTACGGCCTGGGAGCGGCTCTCCGTCATGCCGGGGCTGGACGCGGTCAAGGAGCACTTCCGTCAACTGCGGGCCGAGGTGGAGGCCACCACGGCCCTCCGGGCCGCCGGCCACGCCACCGAGGCCGAACTGCCTTCCCTCCACCTGGTGTTCGCCGGAAACCCCGGGACCGGTAAGACCACCGTGGCCCGGCTGGTCGGGGAGATGTACCGCGATCTGGGCCTGCTCGGCCGGGGACACGTCGTCGAGGCACGGGTACGGGACCTCGTCGCGGGGTACGTCGGCCAGACGGCCGGGCTGACCGACGAGACGGTGGACCGGGCGCTGGACGGAGTGCTCTTCATCGACGAGGCGTACGGACTCAGCGACCAGCTCGAAGGGTTCGGGGGCGAGTCGATCCGGGAGCTCCTCAGCCGCATGGAGAACGACCGCGGCCGACTGGCCGTCGTGGCGGCCGGATACCGGGAGAAGATGGAGGAGTTCCTGGACTCCGACACGGGTCTGCGGAGCCGGTTCCCGACCGTCCTGGACTTCACGGACTATCCCCCCGACACCCTGCTCGCCATCCTCCTGGGGCGGCTCGCCCGGCGGGGTGTGGGGCTGAGCCCCGACGCCGAGGAGCAGCTGGCGCGGATCGTCGAGGGGATGCACCGGACCAAGGACGCGTCCTTCGGCAACGCACGGGACATGCGGACCCTCGCCGACGGCATCTACACGCGGTGGGCCGCCCGCGTCCGAGGCCGCGTCCACGAGCCGGTCACGCCCGAGGACATCCCGGAGGCCCACCGGGCACACCTGGCCCCGCCGGCCCCCGACCCCGTGGCCCTGCTGGCGGAGCTCGACCGCTACGTGGGCCTGGGCCCGGTCAGGGAACACCTCACGCACCTGGCCAACCGGCTGAGGCTGCGCCAGGCCAAGGGGGGAGGCGGGTTCGCGGCACCGCACCTGCTGTTCACCGGGCCGCCGGGGACGGGCAAGACCACGGTGGCCCGGCTGGTCGGCAGGATGTTCCGGGACCTCGGCCTGCTGCGCAAGGGGCACGTGCTGGAGGTCACCCGCGCCGAACTCGTGGGCGTCCACATCGGGGAGACCGCCCCCAAGGTGCAGAAGGCCGTGCGGGACGCGCTGGACGGCGTCCTGTTCCTCGACGAGGCCTACAGCCTGGCCCGCGACACCTCGTACGGGGGCTACGGAGCCGAGGCCATCGACACCCTGACCCGGGAGATGGAGCACTGGCGGGGCCGTCTGGTCGTGATCGCCGCGGGCTACCCGCGGGAGATGGCGGAGTTCCTCGACTCCAACTCCGGGCTGAAGTCCCGGTTCACGGAACCGATCCCGTTCCCCCCGTACTCCACCGCCGACCTGGTGGAGGTCCTGCGCCGGTCGGCCGCCGCCGAGGGCTACACCCTCGGGGCGGGCGCGGCGGACCGGGCCGCGCTCTGGCTGGAGCGCAAGCGCGCGGCCGATCCGGCCGGCTTCGGCAACGCTCGGACGGTCCGCGGGCTGCTGGAGGACATGGAAGGCAGGATGGCGGCCCGGTTCGCGGTGCAGGGCTGGCCGCAGGGACCCGGTTCCGGTTCCGCCGGTCCCGGCCCCGTCGTCCCGCTGGAGTTCGAACCGGCAGACGTCCCGGACCCGGCGGCGGGCGGCCCGGCGGTGGGCGGCCCGGCCGCCGGCGGCCCCGTCACCGGATGACCGGACGCCCCTCCGCGTCCTGGGAGTCACGTTCTTCCAGGACGCGGCCCAGCACCCGGTCCGCCTCCCCGAGCCGCCGCTCGATGTCCGCCGCGGCGGCCTCCACACGCTCCAGCGAAGCCGGCTCCGGACCGTCGCCACCGGGTCCCGCCGGGGTGAGGAGGGCCCGCGCGAGGTCGCGGTTGGCCTCCGCGTAAAGCCTCAACGACACGAGTTGCGCGCCCCGTTCGGCCCGGACCCGCTCCAGGAGTTCCTGCCCGGACGCGAGCGCCGCCGCGCCCTCGTCCCGCTCGCGCTCCTCGACCGCCAGGGCGCGCTGCACGGCCGCGGCCCGTTCGAGGACCTGCCTGGTCTGCGGACCCAGCGCGGCCAGCCGGTCGTCCGAGAGGCGGATCAGCGCGTCGCCGCTCGTGCGCAGCGCGTCGTCGACCCCGGCGTCCCGGCCGCGCAGCGCGACCAGCCGCTCCCCGATGACCTGCTGCTGCTCCCGGAGCGCGTCCAGCGCGACGACCAGCCTTTCCAGCCGGCGCAGTTCGTCCACCTGGCGGCGCAGCTCCCCGTGCTGTTCCAGCCGGGTGCGCAGGGCCTCCTGCGTCGCCGCGAGCTTCTCCAGCTCGGCCCGTTCCTCCGCGACGCGCTCGGTCACCTCGGCGAGCCGCCGCACCAGCCCGTCCGTACCGCCCCCCACCCGGTCCCCGGGCATCGCGGCGGCCAGCAGCGCGGGCAGCGCCCCCTCCAGTACGCGGCCGTGCTCCAGCGCGTCGTCCAGCGCGTACAGCGCCCCGAGCGCGCGGGCACCGCCGGCGTCGGCGCCCACCCGGCTCACCGCCGCCGCGGCCCACCGGAAGGCGCAGCCCAGCACGCGCAGAGCGGCTTCCACGTCGTCGACGCCGGTGGCGCCCAGCGCGTCGGCTATCTCTCGTCTGGCGTCGTCCATGGCGATCACCGTATCGCCGTGAACGCGCCCGCATCCGGCACTTGCGCGACTACTCTTCCCGGAGCGGTTCCGCAGCGATGAATTCGGGGGACTCATGGCCGAGTTGGTGCGATTCGACGGTCCTGATGGAGCGTCACTGATCGTCGAGGTGGAGGAGGACTCGCCCGGTCTGGAACGCATCTCCCGGGACTCCGACGGCGTGGTGCGGGCGGGCCGCCGGCTGGAGGACGCCCTGACGGCGGTCCGTCCCGCGATCCGTTCGGTCGTCGACTCCGTGAAGGCCCTCGCGCCGGACGAGTACGAGGTCGAGTTCGGGATGAAACTCAACGCGGAGTCCGGAGTGGTGATCGCCAAGACGGCGATGGAGGGACACTTCAGCGTCAGGATCCACTGGAGCCGGTCCACCGCCGGCCCCGCGGACTGACCCCGTTGTCCGTCGCCCGAGAGCGCCCGCCCTGGCTGGTGAGCATCCGCCGCTCCCCGGGGGAGAACCCCGTCGGGGCCGGGCTGCTGGTCGGCCCGCGGCACATCCTGACCTGCGCCCACGTCGTACGGGCCGGGACGGCGCTCGGCATGCCGACAGAACCGGTCTTCGTGCAGTTCCAGTACGCCGAGGCGCACGAACCCCTGCCCGCCACCGTCGTACCCGGCGGCTGGCACCCGGCGACCGGCACCGACACCGGGGACGTCGCCGTCCTCGAACTCCGTTCGCCGCCGCCCCCGGAGGCCGTCCCCGCCCCCCTGCGGACCACGGACTCCGGCACCTGGGACCACCAGTTCCGCGCGTACGGCTACCCCCGGGAGCACCCCCGCCAGGGGGTACCCGTACGGGGCGAGATCATCGGCCACGCCGGCAGCGAGTGGCTCCAGGTGGAGGCCGGCCCCCACACCGGCTGGGCACTGGAACAGGGCTTCTCGGGCTCCCCCGTCTGGGACGTGCACAGCGAGGGCGTCATCGGCATGCTCGTCGCACGGGACTCCGTGACCAAGATCGACCGGCGCACGGCGTACGCGATCAGGGTCGAGACGCTCGTCCGCTACTGGCCCGAACTGGGCGCGCACGTACGTGCTGCCACCACGCGAGAGGTGCGGGAGCGGCTGGAGGGCCTGCTGTGGCTCCCGCTGACCGAAGACGGCGAGATCGCCCGCGTCGAGCAGGTGGATCCGCACGACATAGGGGTCTCCCGATCCACATACAGCGGCCGGCCCGGGGCCTCGCCCTACGTGCCCCGCCGTCCGCAGGACGGCCTCCTCGACACCGCCCTGGAGCAGTCGCGCTTCGTCCTGCTGGCCGGGCAGTCCAAGGCCGGAAAGTCGCGCACCCTGTACGAGGCGCTGCTGCGCACGCTGCCCGGAGCCCGCCTGATCGTCCCGCGCCCGGCCGCCACGGGCCGCCGGATCCTCGACGACCTCAGCCGGACCGGTCTGCCGCTCGGCCGGGACCGCGCCGTCCTCTGGCTGGACGACCTCCACCGCTACCTCCGGCCCGGGGGCCTGGACCTGCAGATCCTCGACCGGCTGACCCGGCGGCACCCGGCCGTCACCGTCGTCGCCACCATCCCGGCCAAACAGCGGGCCGCCCTCACCGGCATGGAGAACGACATCGGCCGCGTCGCCCGCACGGTCCTCGGCAAGGCGCACACCGTCGAACTTCCGGCGCTCCTGACACCGCGGGACGCCGCCGCGGCACGGGAGCTCTACCCCCGGGAGGACTTCTCCGTGCGGGGCATCGGCGAGCACATGGTCGCCGCCCCCCGGCTGGAACAGCGCCTGAGCGACGGTGCGGAGACCTGCCCCGAGGGATGGGCGATCGTGAAGGCCGCGGCCGACTGGCACCGGATGGGCATGACCGGACCGGTCCCCGAAACCGCCCTCCTGGACCTCTTCCGCTCCTACATGTCCACCCACTACCTGCGGTTCGACGCCGACGAGACCCTCTACCGGAGCGGCCTGGCCTGGGCCGGGGAGCCCGTGGCCGGGGCCATCGCCCTCCTGTACCGGGTCCCGGGGCCGCAGGACCGGCCCGCGTACACCGGGTTCCCCTATACCTCGGAGTACCTGGACACCCGTCTCGACGATCCCTCCGCCGCGGTGCCCCCCATCGCCTGGGAGTACCTCGCCGAGCACCGCACCCCCGCCGAGCTGGTGCCGATCGCCTACGCGGCGCTGGTCCGGGAGGAGCCCGACGTGGCCGAGCGGCTGCTGCGCCGGATCGCGCGGGCGACCGGTGACCGGGACGGTTCGGCATGGGCCGCACTGATGCTCGGGCAGATGTCCCTCGTCCGCGGGGACGTGGACGAGGCCCTTGAACTGCTGGACGCGGCGGCCTCCTCCCGGACGGAGAACGTGGCCCCGCTGGCGCAGGTCGAACTGGCCGCGGCACTCGTGATCAACGGCGACCTGACGCGCTCCAGGAGGCTCCTGGAGAGCGCCGTCACCTCCGCCGACCCGCAGATCTCCCGGCTGGCCCAGGTGGGCCTGGCGCGCGTCCTGGTCCTGCAGGGCGAGAGCGAACGGGCCGAACGGCTGCTGGAGGCCGTCCTCGCCTCGGGGGACACGGAGGCCGAATACCTGGCCGGCGCCCAACTGGTCCGCACGCTGACCGACGGCGACCCGGCCGGCGTGCCCACCGGCCGGGAGCCGGGCACCGAGCTCGGCAAACCCGCGACCGGCCTCGGCGCCGCCCGCGGCCCCGGCCTGCCGGAGCCGGCCGAGCGGCCGTGGACCCTGCCCCGCATGATGGGCGACGCGGTCGCGGTCCAGATCACCTCAGCGGCCCGCGCGAACCTCGGCGGAGTACTGGTCCACCAGGGCAAGCTGGACCGGGCCGAGGCCCTGCTGCGCTCGGTGGCGGACAGCGGACAGGCACACGTCGTGCCCTGGGCCCAGGTGAGCCTGGGAGACCTCCTCACCCTCCAGGAGAGGTACGGC
This sequence comes from Streptomyces sp. AB3(2024), assembly GCF_041862025.1. Classification (NCBI taxonomy): domain Bacteria; kingdom Bacillati; phylum Actinomycetota; class Actinomycetes; order Kitasatosporales; family Streptomycetaceae; genus Streptomyces; species Streptomyces sp. AB3(2024). The sequence goes on along the minus strand of NZ_JBGWAB010000004.1, from coordinate 47,184 downwards.
GAGGCCCGGCAGGTGCTGGAGGCCGCGATCGCCTCCGGACACCCCTTCGTGCTCCCGATCGCACGGGTCGGTCTGGCCGTCGTCCTGCTCGCAGGGGACGAGGAGGAACGGGGCGTGGCCATCCTCCGGGAGGTGGCCGAATCCGGACGTCCCGACCAGGGCAACCGGGCGGCCTGCGCGCTCGGCGAATGGCACGCCGCGCTCGGTGACACCGCTGCGGCCGGGCAGTGGCTGGACCGGGCGATCGCATCCGGTCACCCTGAGTGGGCGCCGCCGGCCCGCGTCGCCCTGGCCGTCATGCTCGCGGGGGAGGAGGGCGGGGCGGGCCGGGCACGGGCGCTGCTGGCCGAGGCGATCGCCTCCGGGCACCCCCACCAGGGTCCGCGGGCCGCCGATCTCCTCGGCGACCTGCTCGTCCGCGAGGGCCACCCCCGGGAGGCGGAGGAGGCCTACCGCACCGCGATCGATTCCGGACACTGGTACTGGGGGCCGTCGGCCCGCGTCGGTCTGGCCGTCATGCTCGCGGGGGAGGAGGGCGGGGCGGGCCGGGCACGGGCGCTGCTGGCCGAGGCGATCGCCTCCGGACATCTCCACGAGGGTCCGCGGGCCGCCGATCTCCTCGGCGACCTGCTCGTCCGCGAGGGCCACCCCCGGGAGGCGGAGGAGGCCTACCGCACCGCGATCGATTCCGGACACCCCCACTGGTCCCTGATCGCCCGCTACGACCTCGCCGTCATGCTCGCAGACCAGGAGGACTTCCCGCGCGCCGAGAGCCTGCTGCGCGTGCTGGCCGAAGCCGAGGAGGTGACGGCGGCGTCGTGGGGGAGGGCCCTGCTCGGCATGGTCCTCATCCGCAGCGGGCGCAGGCCCGAGGGCATCGGACACCTGCGGGCCGCGGGCGACGCGGGCGTGCACCCCGCCTCCCCCATGGCCCGCTTCCAGCTGGCCAAGTGCCTGACCGAGGACGGGGACGACGACGGCGCCGCCGAGCTCCTGCGGTCCGTGGTCGAGGACGAGCCCTCGGACGTCACCGAGGCCGCCAAGGCCTCGCTCTGCGTACTGCTGCTGCGCCGCGGCGACAGCGAGGCCGCCGAGAGGCTCCTGATGGGGGTGGAGACCTCGGGCGATGCCGGGGCGATCGCCCTGGCCTACCTCGGCACCGGCGAGTACCTGCTGGACCTGGGGGAGGTCATCGCGGCCGGCGACCTCCTCGAAGCCGCGCTGGAGATCGGCGACCCGCGGACGGCGCCCCGCGCCGGAGCACTGCTCGGCGTCGTACGGCGTTCCATGGTCGACGCCGGGAACGCCTCGTACGGGGAGGAGCTGGAGGAGGCCCGGCGGCTGCTCTCGGACGCCCTCGCCACCGGGGAACCGTCCGTCGAACCGCTGGCCCGCCGGTACCTGGGCAGCACCCTCTTCCGCCTCGGGCTGTACGCCGACGCCGAAACCACGCTGCTGCCCCTCGCCCGGTCCGACGACACCCTCCACCGGCCGCAGGCCCTGCTGCTGCTGGCCCAGGTCCTGGCGGTCGGCGACCGCCCGGAGCAGGCGTACCCGTGGTTCGAGCGGGCGATGGACTGCGGTGACCCGGAAACCGGGCCCGAGGCCCGGCGCCTGTACTGCGAGCTGCTGATGAGCGCCGGTCTGCAGGAACGCGCCCGCGAGGTCCTGGCCCCGCTGGTGGCCGAAGGCGACATGGCGGAGGACCCTCGCCCCGAACCGCGACCGCCGCGGCCCGCCGGGCCGGCCGCGGAGCCCGGACCGCCCGGTCCCGCCCCGCATCCGCTTCCGGCCGGGGTGCTCGCGCTGCTGGGGGACGTCGCGGCGGCCGAGGGGGACGAGCGGGAGGCCCGCTACTGGTACGGCCTGGCCGGACGGCCCCCGGCCGGGACGGGCCCGCCGTGACGCGGCCGGCCGTGGTGACAGGACCGGCCCGCGGCCGACGCGGCTGCGGGCCGGTGTGCCTGCGCGGGCAGAGCGCCTGCGCGGGCAGGTGTGCCTAAGCGGGCAGGTGCGCCTCGATCGCGGCGATGACCTCGGGGGCCTCGGGCTCGGTGCGCGGACGGAAGCGCGCGACGACCTCGCCGGCCGGGGAGATCAGGAACTTCTCGAAGTTCCACTGGATGTCCCCCGCCTCGCCCTCGGCGTCCGGGGTCCGCACCAGCTCGCGGTACAGGGGGTGCCGGTTCTCGCCGTTGACCTCGGACTTCTCCAGCATCGGGAAGGTCACGCCGAAACCGGCCGCGCAGAAGGTCTGGATGTCCTCCGCCGTGCCCGGCTCCTGACCGCCGAACTGGTTGCAGGGCACACCGATGACGGTGAAGCCCTTCTCCGCGTACGTGAACTGCAGCCGGGCCAGCCCCGAGTACTGCGGGGTGAGCCCGCACTGGGAGGCGGTGTTCACGACGAGGACGGCCTTGCCCTTGTGGGCCGCGAGGCTGGTGGGCTCGTCGTCCAGGGTGGTCAGCGGGATGTCGTACAGGCTCATCAGGCTCTCCTCGGCAGGCAGGGGGAACAAGGAAGACAAAGGGACGGACGGAAGAACGGGCGGGCACGGGCCCGCACCCTCCGAGCCTAGGCCCCCTTGGTCACCAGTTCGTCCGCCGGGTCGTTGACCGGCTGTGGCACGCCCGTGAGGTCCATGACGAACAGGGGTACCGCCAGCTCGTCCGCCCGGCTCCGGGCCTCCTGCGTGTACCCGGCGAGGGAGAAGTAGACGCCGGTCGCGGCGGCCGTCAGGCCGTTCAGCCAGACGCACTCCACCGCCCGCAGTCCGACCGGGGCCGTGGTCGGGTCCACCTGCGCCACCACCCCCGGGGCGCGCAGGTCCGCCGCAGCCGAGGGGATCGGCACGCCGTCGGGCCGCCGCACGTCCTGGTAGCCGAGCCAGCGCAGGTACAGCGCGGCGGTCACCACGGCGTCCCGGCCCGTACGGATGGTCACCGGACGGAACGCCGGCCGCGCGACGGCACCCGTCCCGGAGGCCGACCCGGCTCCCGTCCCGGGATGAGCCCCCGCACGCGGATCCGCACGCGGATCCGCCCCCGCCGGGCCCGTCCGGCCCCGCGCCCCCGCTGCCGCCGGGTCCGCGGCGTTCGCGGTGTCCGCGCCCCCGCCCGTCGCCGCCCCCGGCGGGCGGACCGGGATCCGGACCACCGTCCCGCACGCCCCGCAGCCCAGCTCCGGCTGCGGCCACTCGCCCTCCCGTCCGCAGGCCCCGCACCGCACCACCACCCAGCTCTGCGACCAGGTGCGGTACGCCAGCGGCCGGGGCTCCGCCGACGGGTCAAGGGGAGGGGTCACGGGGTTTCCGCAGGCGCAGGGGAAGGAGGGGGCCGCGTAACCGTTCTCGCGCCCGCATCCCGGGCAGCGCACCCGTACCGCTTCCGTCATATGACCCGGACCCCTCCGTCGCCGTGCGTAGTCCCATGCTCCACCACCGGCGACCGTCGGGGCGGGCAGGGGCGCGGATTGCCGCCGGATCCGGCCGAAGGACCGGCCAGTTGTACAACTCACCGAACGAGATGCGCCTTTTGGTGGGTTCCGGGGTGCCCCACCGCCTTGACGTGCGCGAAGTGGCCGCTTAGCTTGTTCCGTATAGCAGAACAAAAATTCCGCATTACGGAAAAAGTCTGACCGCCGGACCCGCAGGAGAACTCGATGCCTCGTATGACAGCCGCCGCCGCTGCAGTGGAGATCCTCAAGCTCGAGGGTGTCGAACAAGCGTTCGGCGTCCCCGGTGCTGCGATCAACCCGTTCTACCGCGAGCTCAAGAACGTGGGCGGGATCGGCCACACGCTGGCCCGCCACGTCGAGGGCGCCTCGCACATGGCCGAGGGGTACACCCGTGCCAAGGCCGGCAACATCGGTGTCTGCATCGGCACCTCGGGTCCCGCCGGCACCGACATGATCACCGGCCTGTACTCGGCGATCGCCGACTCGATCCCGATCCTGTGCATCACGGGCCAGGCTCCGGTCTCGAAGCTCCACAAGGAGGACTTCCAGGCCGTCGACATCGCCTCGATCGCCAAGCCGGTCACCAAGAAGGCCACGACCGTCCTGGAGGCCGCGCAGGTTCCGGGCGTGTTCCAGGAGGCCTTCCACCTGATGCGCTCCGGCCGTCCGGGCCCGGTCCTGATCGACCTCCCGATCGACGTCCAGCTGACCGAGATCGAGTTCGACCCGGAGACCTACTCCCCGCTGCCGGTCTACAAGCCGCAGGCCACCCGCGCCCAGGCCGCCAAGGCCCTGCAGTTCCTGCTGGAGTCCGAGCGCCCGCTGATCGTCGCCGGTGGCGGCATCATCAACGCGGACGCCTCCGACCTGCTGGTCGAGTTCGCCGAGCTGGTCAACGTCCCCGTCATCTCCACCCTGATGGGCTGGGGCACCATCCCGGACGACCACGAGCTGGCCGCCGGCATGGTCGGCGTGCAGACCGCCCACCGTTACGGCAACGCCACGTTCCTGGAGTCGGACTTCGTCTTCGGCATCGGCAACCGCTGGGCCAACCGTCACACCGGTTACAACCTGGACGCCTACACCAAGGGCCGCAAGTTCGTCCACGTCGACATCGAGCCGACCCAGCTGGGCAAGATCTTCGCCCCGGACTTCGGCATCGCCTCCGACGCCAAGGCCGCGCTGGAGCTCTTCATCGAGATCGCGAAGGAGCTCAAGGCCGAGGGCAAGCTCCCGGACTTCTCCGCCTGGGCCGCCTCCGCGCAGGAGCGCAAGGCCACGCTGCAGCGCCGCACGCACTTCGACAACATCCCCCTGAAGCCGCAGCGCGTCTACGAGGAGATGAACAAGGCGTTCGGCCCGGAGACCCGCTACGTCACCACCATCGGTCTCTCCCAGATCGCCGCCGCGCAGTTCCTGCACGTCTACCGGCCGCGCAACTGGGTCAACTGCGGCCAGGCCGGCCCGCTCGGCTGGACCATCCCGGCCGCCATCGGTGCCGCCACCGCCGAGCCGGAGACCCCGGTCGTCGCCCTGTCCGGCGACTACGACTTCCAGTTCATGATCGAGGAGCTGGCGGTCGCCGCCCAGCACAAGGTCCCCTACGTCCACGTCCTCGTGAACAACGCCTACCTGGGCCTGATCCGCCAGGCGCAGGGCGGCCTCGGCATCAACTTCGAGGTCAACCTCGAATTCGAGAACATCAACACCCCGGAGATCGGCGTCTACGGCGTCGACCACGTCAAGGTCGCCGAGGGCCTGGGCGTCAAGGCCATCCGCGTCACCGACCCGGACAAGCTGGGCGAGGCCTTCGAGGAGGCCAAGAAGCTGGCGCAGGAGTTCCAGGTCCCGGTCGTCGTCGAGGCCATCCTGGAGCGCATCACCAACATCGCGATGAGCAAGACGGTCGACATGAGCGACGTCACCGAGTTCGAGGAGCTGGCGACCGAGCCGGGCCACGCCCCGACCGCGATCCGCCCGCTGTCCGTCTGACGGTCCGCGCCCCCGGCGCGGTGAACACCGCGCCGGTACCGGTGCGACAGCACGGAACGGCCCCCGTACCTCCCTGAGGAGGATGCTGTTGGTTAATTCGGGGGTCAACTTCGCCCCGTCGAGCTTCGGCTCGGCGGGGCGAAGTGCTGCGAAGTGGCTGGTGCGGGTGCGGGCCCTGCGTGTGTCGGTGAGGTGGGCGTCGAGGCGGGCGAGGTTGATCGCGGCGCCGGTCAGCTGGTGCTGGAGGCTGGTCTTGGCGAGACCGTGGTAGCGGGATCTGCGCAGGCCGCAGCGCCCAACGGCCTGGGAGATGGTGCCCTCGACTCCGGCGCGGGTCTTGTATCGCTCCTTCCAGGTGTTGGTGTCCTGCAACACCGAGAAGTCGAACCCCGGATCGCCCAGCTCCAACGCGAGTGCGTACTTGAAATCGATCCTCGCCCGGACCGCCTCAGCGGCTTGCCGGTCGGTGAGCCCCTCTACGAACTGCAACACCAGCACGAGCGCCAGCCGGCCCGGTGACCGGGCGGGCTTCCCCCGCACCGGGAACAGATCCGCGAACTGCCCGTCGCTGAACAGGCCACCCAGTTCGTCCCGGATCCGGATCGCCAGACTGCCCTTCGGGAAGGCCGCCCGAGCCACCCGTACCGTCTCCACCGGGACCTCACCAAGATCCCCTGGACGCATCGACATCGACACCCTCCCCAAACGACAACGTCGGCTCCCAAGACCACAACCAGGTCTTGGGGGCCGACGTCACGCCAGGCCCCGAATTAACCAACAGCATCCTCCCTGAGGAGGTACGGGGGCCGTTCCGCGTGCCGTGGACCCGTCCGGTCAGCCGGGGTGCGGGCCCAACTCCGCGTTCACCGCGCCCTCCAGCAGCGTCCGGGCCCGCTCCAGCTCCAGTGAGCCGCTCAGCCAGCGCTCGCTCAAGCCCTCCACCAGGGAGTTCAGCCGCTCCGCCACGTCCAGCGGGACCGCGGCCGGGTCGGCCTGACCGGCCGCCTGGGCGTCTGCCACGGCGTCGGCGGTGTCCCGGTTCCAGCTGCGGGTGGACTCGGCGAGGGCGGCGCGCAGGTCCGCGTCGAAGATGGCGGTGGCCCGCAGCTCGCCCCAGGCGATGCTGTTCTCGCGCACCCGGGGGGTGTCCTGGAGCTCGCCGAGCAGCAGCTGGAGCAGGACGGCGCGGGCGTCCTCGGTGCCCTCCACGGCCTCGTCGGTGTAGCCGGTGGCGCGGTCGCTGATGAAGGCGAGGGTGCGCTGGACCAGGCCGGCGCGGTCCTTGAAGTGGTAGTAGATGAGGGCGGTGGACACCCCGGCCTCGGTCGCCAGTTCCTCGACCCGCAGTCCTCTGACGCCGTTGCGGGCGATGACTCGTACGGCTGCTTCCAGGATCAACGATTGACGGTCGGCCACTCTGGCTCGCACCCCTTGCTCGGACGGACTTGACTGACCTTTCAGTCAGATCGCAACGATAGCCCGCACGGCCCCGCCGTGGACCCGTTCCGGGCCCTCAGTTCTCGTGTGATTCCCCGGCCAGGCGCTCTTCGATGGAGATCCGCTCGTGGCGGGCGTCCAGGGCGCCTCGGAGGGCGTCCGGGCCGCCGCGGGGTCCGCGGAGCCCACCTCGCAGGTCACCGCGCTGGGAGCCGTACACGTACGGGGCGCGTACAAGGGAGCCCGTGAAGGGGAACGGCAAAGCGCCGAGTCACGGGACCGTCCGTGACTCGGCGCTCTGGTTGGTGACCGCCCGACGGAGCGAGGCTGGCGCGACAGGACGTTCGCACCGCCGGGCGGAGACTGGGGGAGGGTTCTCCCGCGCCACGGGCAGGGGCTCTGTGCGTGGCCCCTGTACGTGGAAGAGGAGAAGGACGGCTGGGACCGCGACGGGCGGTGACGAGAACTCCGGCGTCGTCTCCCTCAGGTCAAGAGACGGGCCTCGGAACCCATTACCACCGCACTGGCTCACACGCCCGTCACGGTCCTCGTCCTGCCCTCACCGCGTACCACCCCTCATCCGGGTCCGCGGTGCGGGCTCAGTACCCGGGGCATGACCTCCCGTCAGGCCCCCGGTACAACTTGCGGCTCAGGCGTCGCGCAGGGCGCGGACGGCCTCCTCGACGCGCTTGCCGTAGTCGGCGTCGGCGGCGTGGAAGTGAGCCAGGTTCTTCTCGATGACGTCCTCCAGGGTGACCTGGGAGAGACCGCCGGCGATGTTCGCCACCAGACGCTCCTTCTCGGCCTCCGACATCAGGCGGTAGAGCTCACCGGCCTGGAAGAAGTCGTCGTCCTTGGTGTGGGCCGGGGCCTCGTGGGTGCCCGTGTAGCCGGAGACGGCCTTCGGGGCGCCGAGCGCGAGACCGGTCTCGGCCGGACCCTGGTACGAGTTGGGCTCGTAGTTCTTGTCGTGGCGCGAGCCGTTGCGCAGCGCCATGACGCCGTCGCGGCCGTAGTTGTCGGCCTGCGTCGCCTTCGGGGCGTTGACCGGCAGCAGGGTGTGGTTCACGCCGAGGCGGTAGCGCTGGGCGTCGGCGTACGCGAACAGGCGGCCCTGGAGCATCTTGTCCGGCGAGGCGGTGATGCCCGGGACGAAGTTGTTCGGGGAGAAGGCGGACTGCTCGACCTCGGCGAAGACGTTGTCCGGGTTGCGGTCGAGGACCAGACGGCCCACGCGCTGCAGCGGGTAGTCGCTGTGCGGCCACACCTTGGTGAGGTCGAACGGGTTGAAGCGGTAGTCCGCGGCCTCGGCGGCGGGCATGACCTGGACGTAGAGGGTCCAGCTCGGGTTCACGCCGCGCTCGATCGCCTGGAGCAGGTCGGTCTGGTGCGAGTTGGCGTCCTTGCCGACGACCTCGGCGGCCTGCTCGCCCGACAGGCAGCGGATGCCCTGGTTCGTCTTGAAGTGGTACTTGACGAAGAAGGCCTCGCCCTGGGCGTTGGTCCACTGGTAGGTGTGGGAGCCGTAGCCGTTCATGTGGCGGTAGGACGCCGGTATGCCGCGGTCACCCATCAGCCAGGTGATCTGGTGCGTCGCCTCGGGGGCGTGCGCCCAGAAGTCCCAGACGTTGTCCGGCTCCTGCTTGCCCGTGAAGGGGTCGCGCTTCTGGGAGTGGATGAAGTCGGGGAACTTGATCGGGTCCTTGATGAAGAACACCGGGGTGTTGTTGCCGACGAGGTCGTAGTTGCCCTCTTCGGTGTAGAACTTCAGGGCGAAGCCGCGGGGGTCGCGGACCGCGTCCGCGCCGCCGAGCGAGTCGGCCACGGTGGAGAAGCGCAGGAAGGTCTCGGTCTTCTTGCCGACGGTGTTCAGGAACGCCGCGCTGGTGTAGGCGGTGACGTCGTCGGTCACCTCGAAGTAGCCGTAGGCAGCGCTGCCGCGGGCGTGCACCACGCGCTCCGGGATGCGCTCGCGGTTGAAGCGGGCGAGCTTCTCCAGCAGCTGCTGGTCCTGGACCAGGAGCGGGCCACCGACGCCGGCGGTGGCGGAGTTCTGATTGTCGGCGACCGGGGCGCCGGACTCGGTCGTCAGCGTGCGCTTCGACATGGTGACCTTCCGTACGGGATATCTGCTGACGGAAAGCGTCTTCCGTCATGCGGAACAGCCTAATTTCGGCGTGAACTCGACGTCAACAGTTTGTTGAAAGAAAGAAGAGAGGAGAGGTGATCCGGACGGTGCCGGCACTTGGGCGCGACAGGACAGGTGTCAGCACCGGCACCATCCGGAAACTCGGGCCCCCGTTCGTGCGGGGGCGGGCGGCGGCCAGGGACAGCGGGCCGCCGCGGGGGGCGGATCAGACCTGGGCGCCGGAGAGGCGCTCGACCGCGCGGAGCAGCGCGGAGTGGTCCAGGCCGCCGTCACCCTGGGCGCGCAGCGAGGCCACGAGCTGGGCGACGACCGCGCCGACGGGAAGGGCCGCACCGACGTTGCGGGCGGCGTCGGTGACGATGCCCATGTCCTTGTGGTGCAGGTCGATCCGGAAGCCGGGCTTGAAGTCGCGGTTCAGGAAGTTGTCCTTCTTGCGGGTCAGGACCGTGGAGCCGGCCAGACCGCCGTTGAGGACGTCCAGGGCGGCGGTGAGGTTCACGCCCGACTTCTCCAGGAAGACGACGGCCTCGGCACACGCCTGGATGTTCACCGCGACGATGAGCTGGTTGGCGGCCTTCACCGTCTGGCCGGAGCCGTGCGGACCGCACAGGACGATGACCTTGCCGAGGGTCTGGAGGACCGGGAGGGCCTCGTCGAAGTCGGCCTGCTCGCCACCCACCATGATCGACAGGACGGCCTCGATGGCGCCGGCCTCGCCGCCGGACACCGGGGCGTCGATGACGCGGATGCCCTTGGCGGCGGCGTTCTTCGCGAGGTCGACCGAGGTCTGCGGGGTGATCGACGACATGTCGATGATCAGCGCGCCGGACTTCGCGTTCTCCAGGATGCCGTTCTCGCCGTAGGAGATGGCCTCGACCTGCGGGGAGGCGGGCACCATCGTGATGATGACGTCGGCGTCCTTGACGGCCTCGGCGATCGAGCCGGCCGCGGAGCCACCGGCGGCGGCCAGGCGGTCCAGCTTGTCCTGCTCCAGCGTGAAGCCGGTGACCGAGTAGCCGGCCTTCAGGAGGTTCTCGGCCATGGGGGAGCCCATGATTCCGAGACCGATCCAGGCAATCTTGGGGAGGGTGCTCATGATGAGGGTCCTTCTCTTAATGCTTCGTACGAAAAGTGCGTGAGGTGCCTGGCTGATCGCCCGGACTTGTTCCGCCTATTCGGCGGCGCGGGCCTCGGCGGGGAGCCACGCGAAGGACGCGGCGGCGTCGGCGGCCTTGTACTCCAGGCCTACGTAGCCCTCGTACCCGGCCTTCTTCAGCTGGTCCAGGAGCGCCTCGAGAGGCAGCTCGCCGGTGCCGGGGGCACCGCGTCCCGGCTTGTCCGCGATCTGGACGTGGCCGGTCTTGGCGGCGTACTTTTCGATGACCTCGGAGAGGTCCTCATCGTTCATCGCCAGGTGGTACAGGTCGAGCAGGAACTTGGCGTTCCCGAGGCCGGTGGCCTCGTTGACCTTGTCCACCACCTCGATGCCGGCCGGGGCGCTCACCAGGGGGTAGAGCGGCGACTCGGGCTTGTTGAGGGTCTCGATCAGGAGGATCGCACCCACGCGGTCCGCGGCCTGCGCCGCCACGACCAGGTTCTTCAGGGCCAGCTCGTCCTGCACGGCCGGGTCGACGCCGTCGACCCGGTTGCCGTAGAGGGCGTTGAGCGCCTTGCAGCCGACCGAGGCGGCGAAGTCCGCCGCCACGTTGATGTTGGCGTTGAAGCGGTCCGACTCCTCACCGGGCACCGAGACCGCGCCGCGGTCCGGGCCCGGCAGCTGGCCGGCGTAGAAGTTCAGGCCCACCAGCTGAGTGCCGGCGTCCTCAAGAGCCTTCTTGAGGGCGTCCAGCTCTTCCTGGGCGGGGGTGGGGGTCTCGATCCAGGGCCACCACAGCTCGACCGCGGTGAAGCCCGCCGCGGCGGCGGCCGCGGGACGCTCCAGAAGCGGGAGTTCCGTGAAGAGGATCGACAGGTTCACATCGAAGCGCTGGTCCGTGTATCCCATGAGGGGTGTGCGCTCCTTCCGTATTGCGGAAGTTATTTTCTGCTTGATGGAAGACTGCACGGGGTTCCGCGCGGATGTCAAGTGCGGACTCCCGAAAAATCCCGACCGCGCAGTAGGTTGACCTGCGTGCGATTGAGAGTGGAGTTCACGACCGAGCCCTTCGACCTCGAAGAGGCCCCCGCCCACGCCGTGGCCGCCCGCGAGGTCATCCAGAAGGCCCAGCTGGACGCGGTGGACGTCGGCCCGTTCGGCAACACGGCCGAGGGTGAGTCCGACCGGGTGCTGACCGCGGTGGCCGCGCTGCTGCGCGGTTCCCTGGAGGCCGGGGCGACGCGCGTCTCGCTCCAGGTCAACGTGATCGGGGAGGACAGCCCGTGACCGAGCCCCGTGACCACCCCTTCGTCACCGCGGTCAAGCCGCTGGTGGACGCGATGGGGGGCGAGCTGATGGATCCCGCCCTGGCGCAGCCCGACGACGTCGTGCTGTCGTGGGAGGGTCAGGAGCTGCTCGCGGTGCGCCTGCCCCAGCTCTCCGACTCGCTGGACCGCATCCTGGCGGCCTTGGAGCGGCGGCACGGCGTACCGTTGGCGCAGCTCGACCGGAAGTCCAAGCAGGACGTGGTGCGGATACTGGAGGCGCGGGGCGCCTTCTCCGTGCGGCACGGCGTGGAGACGGTCGCGGGAGCCCTGGGCGTGAGCCGCTTCACGGTCTACAACTACTTGAACAGGGACGCCGGCGCTCCGAAGGGGTCCAAGAGCAGCCAGGAGTGAAGAAGGATTCACCCGTGGTGACCAGCCGCCGCCCAATTCACCCGGGCGGCGGCTTTTGTGTACGCGAAGTTTCAACAAAGTGTTGACGCCGTGTTGTCGAGCGCGTTAGCTATGCGCAGCCCGTCAAAGCAACAACAGGCCACGGAGGCCTACCGTGACTTCGAGTCCGACCCCGGGTCTCACCCGGTTCAACGCCTTGGACGACAGCGCGGCCGCGGCCGAGCTCCACGAGGTGTGCGCCAGCTCGGCTTGGGGGAGCAAGATGCTCGCCCAGCGCCCCTTCGCCGGCGCCGAAGCCCTTTTCTCGGCCAACGAGTCCGCCATGGCGGAACTCACCGCCGAGGACCTGGGTGAGGCGATGGGAGGCCACGCGCCGATCGGCCGGCCGAAGCCGGGAGACCCGACCTCCGCCCGCGAGCAGCGTGGCATGGCCGGTGCCTCGGAGGAGCTCAAGAACGAGCTCCTCGAACTGAACCTGGCGTACCAGGACAAGTTCGGCCACGTCTTCCTCATCTGCGCCACCGGTGCGACCGGTGCGTTCATGCGGGACGCGGTCAAGGTACGGATCGAGAACTCGCCGGAGCGGGAGCGCGAAATCGCCCGCGGCGAGCTCGTCAAGATCAACCGGATCCGTCTGACCCGTCTCGCAGAACTCGCAGAAGAAGGAGAGTGAGCATGAGCACCGCGACCACCGCTTCGGTGTCCACGCACATCCTGGACACCAGCATCGGCAAGCCCGCCGAGGGCGTCGCCATCTCCCTGTCGGCCCGTACGGGCCTGGACGGCGAGTGGGCGGCGCTCGGCGGCAGCGCCACCGACGCCGACGGGCGTTGCAAGGACCTGCCGGCGCTGCCGGAGGGCACCACACACGTGCGTCTCGATTTCGAGACCGAGACGTACTTCTTGAATAAGAACAGCGAAAAGAAGCAAGCCGAGGCGCAGCAGGACGCCCCCCGCGTAAGGGACAGCGGTGCGTTCTTCCCCGAGGTAACCATCACCTTCGCGGTGAACCCGGGCGAGCACTACCACGTACCGCTGCTGCTCAACCCGTTCGGCTACTCCGTTTACCGAGGGAGCTAGTCATGGCCACGATTCTGGGCCAGAACCAGTACGGCAAAGCAGAGAACCGCGTCGTCAAGATCACGCGGGACGGCGACACCCACCACATCAAGGACCTGAACGTCTCGGTCGCCCTCTCCGGTGACATGGACGACGTCCACTACAACGGCTCGAACGCCAACTGCCTGCCGACGGACACCACCAAGAACACGGTGTACGCGTTCGCCAAGGAGTACGGCATCGAGTCCGCCGAGCAGTTCGGCATCCACCTGGCGCGCTGGTTCGTCAACAGCCAGGAGCCGATCAAGCGCGCGCGGATCCGGATCGAGGAGTACGGCTGGGACCGGATCGCCACCTCGGACGCCAACTCCAAGTTCATCGGCTCCGACGAGGTGAACCACTCCTTCGTCCGCAAGGGCATGGAGACCCGCGTCACCCAGATCACGTACGACGGCCAGAACTGGGAGGTCATCTCCGGCCTCAAGGACCTGATCGTCATGAACTCCACCAACTCGGAGTTCTGGGGCTACGTGAAGGACAAGTACACGACCCTGCAGGAGGCGTACGACCGCATCCTGGCCACCCAGGTGTCGGGCCGCTGGCGCTTCAACTGGACCGACGACGAGCAGCGGATGCCCAACTGGGAGAAGTCCTACGCCGAGACCAAGAAGCACATGCTCCAGGCCTTCGCGGAGACCTACTCCCTGTCGCTGCAGCAGACCCTGTACCAGATGGGTTCGCGCATCATCAACCACCGTTCGGAGATCGACGAGGTCCGCTTCTCGCTCCCGAACAAGCACCACTTCCTCGTCGACCTTGAGCCGTTCGGCCTCAAGAACGACAACGAGGTGTACTTCGCCGCGGACCGTCCGTACGGTCTGATCGAGGCGACGGTCCTCCGCGACGGCGTTGACGCCCGTATCCCCGTGGACATGACCAACCTCTGATCACGGCACGCCGGTCCCGGGGCTCCGCAGTGGCCCCGGGACGGGCGACACGTTCTGCTTCGTGAATCGGCACCCGGACGCACCACTCGGGGCGGCAGTACTGTCAGCTGTCAAGGCCCCCGGCTCCGGCACTCAAATCCCCTGGGTTTTGCCGTGCCCGCACCGCCACTGAAAGCACGAGGAAGTCCCATGGCAGCATCAGCAGCCCAGGACAGCGCCGTCGAGCGCATCGTCATCGAAAACTGTGCGATCGCTACGGTCGACGCGAACGACACCGAGTACGCCTCGGGCCACGTGGTGGTCGCAGGCAACAAGATCGAGTTCATCGGTGCGGGCAGGGCCCCCGAGAACCTCGACAACGTCGTCCGTCGCATCGACGGCACCGGACACCTCGTGACCCCCGGTCTGGTCAACACGCACCACCACTTCTACCAGTGGATCACGCGTGGCCTCGCCACCGACCACAACCTCTTCAACTGGCTCGTCTCGCTGTACCCGACCTGGGCGCGCATCGACGAGCAGATGACGTACACGGCCGCGCAGGGCTCCCTCGCCGCGATGGCCAAGGGCGGTGTGACCACCGCGATGGACCACCACTACGTCTTTCCCAAGGGCTCCGGCGACCTGTCCGGCTCGATCATCCGCGCCGCGTCCGAGATGGGTGTCCGCTTCACCCTCGCCCGCGGTTCGATGGACCGCAGCGAGAAGGACGGCGGCCTGCCGCCGGACCACGCCGTCGAGACCCTCGAAGGCGCGCTCGCCGACACCGAGGCGACCGTCAAGAAGCACCACGACGCCTCCTTCGACTCGATGACCCAGGTCGCCGTCGCCCCCTGTTCCCCCTTCTCGGTCTCCACCGAGCTGCTGAGGCAGGGCGCCGAGCTGGCCCGCCGTCTGGGTGTGCGCCTGCACACGCACGGCTCGGAGACCGTCGAGGAAGAGCAGTTCTGCAAGGAACTGTTCGGCATGGGCCCGACCGACTACTTCGAGTCGACCGGCTGGCTCGGCGAGGACGTGTGGATGGCGCACAGCGTCCACATGAACGACTCCGACATCGCCGCGTTCGCCCGTACCAAGACCGGTGTCGCGCACTGCCCGTCCTCCAACGCCCGTCTGGCCGCCGGCATCGCCCGCGTCCCGGACATGCTGGCCGCCGGCGTACCGGTGGGCCTCGGCGTGGACGGCACCGCCTCCAACGAGTCCGGTGAGCTGCACACCGAGCTGCGCAACGCGCTGCTGATCAACCGTCTGAACCCGGTCCACCGCGAGCGCGCCCTCAATGCGCGCCAGGCGCTGCGCCTGGGCACCTACGGTGGCGCCCAGGTCCTCGGCCGCGCGGACAACATCGGTTCGCTGGAGGCCGGCAAGCTCGCCGACCTGGTCCTGTGGAACCTGAACACCTTCCTGCACTCCTCCATCGCCGACCCGGTCACCGCCCTGGTCTTCGGTGCGGCGGCTCCGGTGACGGCCTCGTTCGTCAACGGCAAGCAGATCGTCGAGAACAACCGACTGCTCTTCGCCGACGAGGACGCGATCGCCGTGTCCACGCGGGAAGAGGCCCAGCGCCTCGCGCGGATCTCCGCGCAGGCCTGATCCCACGGAGTCCGGTCGGGGGGGACGGCCCCCGGCCGGCGGTCGCGGACCCGAGCGGGGTCCGCGGCAGCCGTTCCCGGGAAGCGCCCGAGGAGAGATCCGAAGGCGTTCCCGGGGGCGGTGACGCGTGACAACACCTGCACCGCGGCTTCGTGCTGCCCTGTTGCGGTCCACTGCCACGGCGATACCGGCTCGATGCGCGGAACCTTTTTGGGCGAATCGTTTCCGCACCCCTTGGGGCAAGAAATCGCACCACCCACAACTGCATACAGGCTCGACAGCAACGCTTTCGCACCCACCTCCATGACACTCACGTCCCAGCCGACGTGCACAACCGTACGGAGGAAGCCGTGGCCGCAACGCCCAGGTTTCGCAAAGACGCAGTCGCAGTACCGGAGGAGACGCACCCGGTCGACGAGACCCTGCCTCCGCTGAAGATGTTCACGAGCGGGCTCCAGCACGTGGCCGCCATGTACGCGGGCGTCGTGGCCCCGCCCATGATCGTCGGCCCCGCCGTCGGACTCTCCGCCACCGAGACCGCCTTCCTGATGGGCGCCTCGCTCTTCACCGCGGGGCTCGCCACCCTCCTCCAGACCCTCGGGTTCTGGAAGATCGGCGCCAAACTCCCCTTCGTCAACGGTGTCTCCTTCGCCGGAGTGACCCCGATGATCGCGATAGGCAAGGGTGAGGGCGCCGACGCCATCCCCGTGATCTTCGGCGCGATCATCGTCGCCGGACTGGTCGGCTTCCTCGCCGCCCCTTACTTCGGCAAGCTCGTCCGCTTCTTCCCGCCCGTGGTGACCGGCACCGTCATCACCCTGATCGGCGTCTCGCTGCTCCCCGTGGCGTTCAACTGGTCCCAGGGCGGCAACCGCACGGCGACCGACTACGGCTCGATGAAGAACATCGGCATGGCCGCCCTCACGCTGGCGATCGTCCTGGTGATGCGCAAGTTCCTGCGCGGCTTCCTCCAGCAGATCTCCATCCTGCTCGGCCTCGTCGCGGGCACCCTGATCGCACTGCCGCTGGGCATGACCAGTTTCGACGCCGTCAAGAACGCGGACGTCATCGGCTTCCCCACCCCCTTCCACTTCGGGGCACCGCAGTTCCAGGTGGCCGCGATCATCTCGATGTGCATCGTCATGCTCGTCTGCATGACCGAGTCGACCGCCGACATCCTCGCCCTCGGCAAGATCGTCGGACGTCCGGCGGACGCGAAGACCATCGAGGGCGGCCTGCGCGCCGACACCCTCGGCAGCGCCCTCAGCCCGCTGTTCAACGGCTTCATGTGCAGCGCCTTCGCCCAGAACATCGGCCTCGTCGCGATGACCAAGGTGCGCAGCCGGTTCGTGGTCGCCGCCGGCGGCGGCATCCTGATCCTGCTGGGCCTGTGTCCGATGGCCGCCTCCGTCATCGGGGTCGTCCCGCTGCCCGTCCTCGGCGGCGCCGGCATCGTGCTCTTCGGCTCGGTCGCGGCCAGCGGGATCCAGACCCTGGCGGGCGCGGCCATGGAGAAGGGCGAGAACGCCCTGATCGTCGCCGCCTCGGTCGGCATCGGCCTGATCCCGATCGCCGCCCCCGGCTTCTACCACCACTTCCCGAAGGACCTGCTCGTCGTCCTCGACTCCGGCATCAGCACCGGCTGCGTGGTCGCGATCGTCCTCAACCTTGCCTTCAACCACCTCGGCGCCAAGAAGGACGCCGCTGAGCAGGCCTCCGCGGAGCCGGCCTTCGTGCACTGACCCTCCGGACGCGGAACACGGACGAACGGCGGCGCGTACGCCACCCACTGCGGGTGTGGCGTACGCGCCGCCGTTCGTCCTTGTTCCCGTAGGGGGCTCCCCGTCCCGCGGGGTGCCCTGACCGCGGTGGGCCCCGTCCTACGGTGAGCCCTGGCCGCCGTGCGCCCCGTCCCGCGGGGTGCCCCGCCCGTGCGCGGGCCCGGGCTCCGGCACCGGGTCGCGCCAGATGTCCGGCGGCACGGTCCGTACCCTGCGGCCCGCCTGGTCCAGTTCCTGCGCCTCCGACTTGCGCACGCACAGCGCCACCGCCGTGTCGGTGATGCGCAGTCCCGGCAGCCGCCGCGACAGGTCTGCGGTGTAGCGGGACAGCTCCTCGACGGTGCGCAGCCGGGCGCTGATCATGAAGTTCCAGGGGCCGCTGACGGACATGCAGGTCCGGGTCTCGCGGAGCCCCGAGGCCACCGCCGCGCAGTCGCCGACCTCGTGCTCCGGCACCTCCGCCCACAGCGTCGCCGACACCGGCCAGCCGGACAGCCCCGAGGCCATCGCGCAGCTGTAGCGCAGGCCCTGCCGCGATTCCAGCCGTCCCAGCCGGCGCCGTACCGTCGACTCGCTCATCCCCGAATCCCGGGCCAGCGAGGCCACGCTGCGGCGCGCGTCCGAGGCCAGCGCCAGCATCAGGGGCCGGTCCTCCTCCAGCAGGGCCGCCGGCCCCGGCGTCGACGCGGAGACCGGGGCGGCCGCCCGGCGGGTGCGCCCCGTCAGCCGGTCGGTCTGGGCCGGCGTCAGCTGGTCCAGGCGCCAGCGATCGGGGGCGGTGTGCACCGCCGTGACCATCGAGGAGCGGGTGCCGCTCACCCCGGGGATCAGCTGCACGCGGAACTGCAGGTAGCGGTAGAGCGTGTGCAGGTCGGGCACGGCGACGAAGAGCAGCAGGTCGCGGCCGCCCGTGCTGTGCTCCACGCCCATGGTGTGGGGGTCCTCCACCAGGAAGGTGCCGACCGTGGGGGAGGCGCCCGGCGCGCAGGTCACCTCCACCCACGCCATGCAGGGCGCCCGGCTGCCGGTCCGCAGCCCCAGGCCCGTGATCCAGGCCTCCCCGGCGGCGGTCATCCGGTCCCAGCGGCGCGCGAGGGTGTCCGGCCGGGCGCCGAGCACCGGTGCCAGCCGCTCCCAGCTCGCACGGGGTGCGAGCTGGAGCGCGTGGACCAGCGCCCGGTCGGTGTCGTCGATGGCGGAAACGGCGGAGTTCATGCCTTCCCCTGGTGGTTCTCCCGGTCACCGTCCGGTCGACCGGACGCTCGGCTGATGATCTCTCTTTGTGTGCTGAACTGTTGAATCGGACAGCAGTACGCACCTCGGCGAGAACAGCGGGAGGACGCGTGGGGGAGCCCGGCACGAGCGTGCGCCAGTCGATGCCGGCCGAACTGTCCAGTTTCATCGGCCGGGAACGCGAGCTGAGCCGTACGGCGGCCCTGCTCGCCACGGCACGACTGGTCACCCTCACAGGACCGGCCGGCATCGGCAAGACCCGGCTGGCCGTGCGCACCGTCCGCACCCTGGGCCGCGGCCAGGGGATCGACGTGGTCTGGGCCGACATGGTCGGCGTGCCCGCCGACGGCATCGGGGCGCTAGAGGTGGAGCTGGTCCGGCGGCTCGACGGCCGCGAGGCCCTGCTGGTGCTCGACGGCTGCGAACAGCTCGGCGCGCAGGCCGCCCCCCTGGTGTCCGCTCTGCTGGTACGACTGCCCCGGCTGCGGATCCTGGCGACCTCGCAGCGCGCCGTCGGGCCGGCCGGGGAGGCGCTGCTCGCCGTACCGCCGCTCGCCGTACCGCCGCCGCCCGTACCGGACGCCGCGCCCGATCCCGACCGGCGGTCGGTGGCCGAGGCCGCCGGGTACGAGGCCGTACGCCTCTACGAGGAACGGGCGCGCGGGGCCTACCCCTTGTTCGAGCTCACCGAACGCAATGCCGGAGCCGTCGCCGCCCTGTGCCGGGCCCTCGACGGGATCCCCGGTGCGCTGGAACTCGCCGCCGCGCGCGCCCACCGGTACGCCCCCGCCGAGGCCCTGCGCCGGCTCACCGCCGACCCGCTGGACTTCCTCTCGGGCGGCGCCGGCCGGGCCGGCGGGGCGGACGCCCTGCGCACCTGCAGCCTCGCCCCGCCCGACGAACGGCTGCTGTGGGACCGGCTCTCGGTCTTCGCGGGCTCCTTCGACCGGGACGCCGTCGTCGAGGTGTGCGGCTTCGGCGCGCTCGCCCCGCGGCGGGCCGCCGAGGCGCTGGAGCGGATCACCCCCGCCCTGCTGGAGGAAGCCGGCCACCCGGGCCGCCACCGGCTGCCGCTGTCCGTACGCGCCCTCGCGGCCCGGCGGCTCGCCCTGGCCCCGGACGGCGACGGGGCGACCGCGGCACGACGTCACCGGGAGCGGTACCGGGCGACGGCCGAGCGGGCCGCCCGGCTGTGGCGGTCGGGGGCGCAGCAGGAGGCGCGCGCACTGGCCGTCGCGGAACTGCCGGAGCTGCGCGCCGCGATGGACCCGCTCACCACGGCCGGCCCCGGGGGCGCCCTGGAGATCGCCGTGTCGCTGTGGTTCCTGTGGTCGCCCTGCGGGCTGGTCGTGGAGGGGCGGCGGCACCTGGAACGGGCCCTGGCCCTGCACCCGGCGCCCCGGCCCGCCCGGGCGCTGTGGCTGGCCGCCTGGCTGGTGGCGAGTTCCGGGGAGGCGGAGGCCGCCGATCCGTTGCTGGTGGAGGCCTGGAGCGCGGCCGTGCAGGAGGGCGAGGACGCCTGCGTGGCCTACCTGGCGCACCTGCGGGGGCTCGTCGCGCTCTGGCGCGACCGGCCCTGGGAGGCAGCCGCCGAATTCCGCGAGGCACTCGAACTGCTGCCCCCGGAGCCGCAGTTCGGACCGGGACCGGAGGTGCTGCGGGCGGCCCTGACGATGGCGCTCGCACACACCGACCCGGCGTCCGTCCCCGTCGAGGACGGTCCGCCGGACGGGCCGGTGGACCTGTGGGCCCGCTCCTGGACCGGATACGCCCATGCCATGGTCCAGCGCCGCGAGGGCCGCCCGGCCCTGGCCCGCGCCGAACTGCTGCGCGCCCTGGAGATCCAGCTGCTCCTCGGCGACGGCCTCGGGCAGGCGCTCTCGGCGGAGCTGCTCGCCGAACTGGAGGCCGACGCGGGCTGCTACGAGGAGTCCGCGCGGCTGCTCGGCGCGGTCGCCCGCATCCGGCCGGCCAGCGCCTGCCTCCCGCGGGCGGAGCGGGTCCTGCGGGCCCGGATGGACCCGGAGGCCTTCCGGGCGGCGCTCGCGGAGGGGGCCAGGACCCCGCTGCGGGCCCTCCTCCCGGAGCTCTGATCCCGGCTGCCGCACGGTCTTCCGGACGGCCCGCCGACCGGCCCGCCGACCGGGGTCCGGGCCGGCCCCCGGCGGGCCCTGGGCCGGGTGTCGACGGGCGGGGCCCCGGGGGCTCCCGGGCCCGGAGTTGCCGCGCCGATCCCGCGTACGCCGTATACGACGCGGAAAGACATCGGATGAGCCCACCCACCCCGCCGAACGGACAGGTGGTACAGCCATGCCGCAGCTCCCCCAGCTCTGGATGCGCAGCGAGACCCGCCCCACAGAACGCCGCGCACCGCTGACCCCCGAGGACGCCGCCCGGCTCGTCAGGCAGGGCGTACGGATCACGGTGGAGGAGTCCGGCCACCGGGTCTTCCCGCTCGACGCCTACGCGGCCGTCGGCTGCGCCACCGCCCCGGCCGGATCCTGGGCGGGGTCCGCGCCCCGGTCGGCGTACGTCCTCGGGCTCAAGGAACTCCCGCCCACACCGGAGCGGCTGCACCACCGGCACGTGTACTTCGGGCACGCCTACAAGGGGCAGGCGCAGGGCCCCGATCTGCTGAGGCGCTTCGCGGCCGGCGGCGGCACCCTGTTCGACCTGGAGTACCTCGCCGACGCACAGGGCCGCAGGCTGGCCGCCTTCGGCTACTGGGCCGGGTACGCGGGGGCCGCCCTGGCCGCACTGCACGCGCGCGGCCGGCTCACCGCCCCGCTGGCCCCGCTGCCCCGCGCCGAACTCGACGCGCGGCTGCGCCGGGCCCGCGAGGGCCGGCCGTTACGGGCCCTGGTGACCGGCGCGGGCGGCCGCAGCGGACGCGGGGCCTGCGACGCCCTGGCCACCGCCGGGATCCGGCCCACGCTCTGGGACCGTGCCGCGACCCGCGATCTGGACCGGGCCGCGCTGCTCGGCCACGACATCCTGGTCCACGCGGTCCTCACCACCCGCCCGGTGCCGCCCTTCCTCACCCCGGCCGACCTCGACGCCTCCGCCGGGACCCGCAGGCTCTCGGTGATCGCCGACATCACCTGTGACACCGGATCCCCGCTGCACCTGCTCCCCGTCTACGACCGCCTCACCGACTGGACGGCCCCCGCCCGCCGGCTGCGCGGAGGCACCCCCGCGCTGGACGTCATCGCCATCGACAACCTGCCCTCGCTGCTCCCGGCGGAGGCGGCCCGCGCCTTCTCGGCGGACCTCCTGCCCAAGCTCCTCGCGCTGCACGCGCCCTCCCCGGACCCGGACTGGCTCCGCTGCCGCGCGGCCTTCGCCACGGCCCTGGCCGCCCTCCCGAGCGGTCCGCGGCGCGCGGCGTAGACCGGTCCGGCGCCGCGGGGATCAACCGGTGCCGGTCTCCCCGGGCTGCCACAGCATCAGGTTGTTCATCAGCTCCGCCTGTTCGACCGCGTCGTCCAGCGCGTGATGGGTGTGGGGGCGCCCAGGGAGCAGTTCGCGGGGCATCCGCCCCTTCACGGCGGCGCGCAGCGGGACGCGGGCCTTCGTCGCGTAGAGGGTCTTCATGTCGAGGCAGCCGGAGTGCCCGAAGGGGCTGTCGTCGCCGAAGGCGATCAGGTACCAGTACAGGAAGGTCCAGTCGAAGGAGGCCGGGTAGCCGCACATCACGGGCTGCGCCCCGGCGGAGACCTCCCGCACCCACGCCCGGAACGCGTCCATGGCCTCGGCCGGGTCGGCGCCCTCGCGCAGCAGCCGGTCGCGGTCGAGGCCGCTGACGGCGAGCGCGGCGTCCACGTACCGGTCGCCGATGGGGCGCAGCTCCCGGTAGAAGGTCCGCTCCGCCGGGTCGGCCGCCGTGTACACGGCGCCGTCCTGGCGTCCCGCGACCGCGGCGCCGAAGCTGATCATCGAGTACGGGCCGGGGATGGGGCCGTCCGCCTCGATGTCGACGGAGATGTAGAGGCTCGGACGTGCGGGACGGGCTGTCATGCCCTTGAGGATGGCAGCCCGCCCCGTTTCCCTCATCCGCTTTACGGGGCCGGTGTCAGGTACATCCCGGTGTGGTCGCCCCCGGCGGTGTTCTTGCAGCTCGCACCGGAGTTCGCGGGCTGGGCCACGGCCAGGGCCAGGCAGCGCCCGACGGCCAGCTGGCCGTAGTAGTTCGGGTGCATGGACTCCTGGATCGGCCCCTGGGTCTCGTTGTTGTCGATCCAGCGCGCCCACTCGCTCGTCTTCGCCGAGGCCGGGACGGTGGAG
This sequence comes from Streptomyces sp. AB3(2024), assembly GCF_041862025.1. Lineage (NCBI taxonomy): Bacteria > Bacillati > Actinomycetota > Actinomycetes > Kitasatosporales > Streptomycetaceae > Streptomyces > Streptomyces sp. AB3(2024). The sequence continues at coordinate 24,478 of NZ_JBGWAB010000004.1, read as the reverse complement.
CTGACCAGCTTGCTGGCCTTCGCGCACACCTCGCGCCCCTGGAGCATGTCGCGCAGGTCGAGGAACTGGACGCCCTTGGCCGTCGCGACCCCCTTGATGCGGTCCGCGAGCTGCGGCACGAGCGAGTCGCGCGCCCAGTCCGAGTCACGGTTCCAGAAGGGACAGCCACCGGTGTTGAGCCGGCTCCAGTCGCTCTGGGTGTACCGGTTCTCCGCCCCCCGGGGGATCGGCGACGGGTACGACTGCAGCACGATCCGGTAGGAGGAGTCGGCGTAGCCGGCCCCGCGCATCACGGCGCGGATCTCGTCGACGGACTTGCCGATGCCCGCGACCACCCCGTCGATCTTCTGGTCGACGACCGCCTGCTGGTCGTCGTAGCAGTACGAGTTCCAGAGGACGAAGTCGAGCGCGCAGTCCTTGATGATGTCGGCGAAGCCGAGGTCGTTGCCGCCGATGGACAGGGCTATGACCTTCACGTTCTTGGCCGCGGCCACGGAGGCGAGCTGGTCGGCCTGCGGGGCCTCGCCCTTGAAGGCCACGCCCCCGTTGGAGGCCCGGAACACGTTCTGCGAAGTGGCCCCGGAGCAGGCGAGGTTGACGGCGACGTCGGCGACGGCACCCGCGCTGAGCACCTCGGCCGAGTCCGAGCGGTCGCACCCCATGGCGGTCGCGCCGTACACCTTGGCGGGGTCGTAGGAACTGCCGCTGACCCACGCCCGGTCGGTGCCGTTCCTGCTCCCGCTGTTGGTCAGGCTGTTGCCCTTCCAGCGTCCGGCCTCGCCGGAGATGTAGCTGTCGCCCATGGACACCACGGCGGTGGGCCCGGTCCCCGGGCTGGCGGCCGACGTCCCGGCCCCGGCGGCCAGCAGCGCGCCGGCGGCGAGCGGTACGGCCATCGCGGCGCCGGCCAGTCGTCGCACGCGACTGCGGGCGGCGGCCCTGTCCTTGCCGGCCTTGCGGAATCCGATCACTGCGGAACTCCTGCGGTCGGCCACGCCGGAGCCACCGAGGAAACGCTGGGCGGCAACTCCGGTGCGTGGCTTGGAAAGTGGGGGTACCGCCGGCGCCGGTGGCATCGGAAAGGTGACACGCCCCCGCTTGTTACCGCTAGGTACAGCAAGGTTACGATGAAGTAACGGCCGACCATTCGGTCGGTTCGCGACCGGTCCGCGACCGGCCCGCGACATGGCTCCGCCCCCGTCGCCAGGGCGGCGGCGGGGGCGGAACCCGGTGTTCGACTGCTGTGCGTTTCAGCCGAAGGCCCAGGTCAGCCGATCAGCTGGTCGTACGCGGGGAGGGTGAGGAAGTCCGCGTAGTCGGCGTCCAGGGAGACCTGCAGGAGGAGGTCGTGGGCCTGCTGCCACTTGCCGGACGCGAAGGCCTCCTCGCCGACCTCGGCGCGGATCCTGGCCAGTTCCTCGGCGGCGATCTCGCGGGTCAGCTCGGCGGTGGCCGTCCTGCCGTTCTCGAACACGACTCCGGCGTTGATCCACTGCCAGATCTGCGAGCGGGAGATCTCGGCGGTGGCGGCGTCCTCCATGAGGCCGAAGATGCCGACGGCGCCGAGGCCGCGCAGCCATGCCTCGATGTAACGGGTGCCGACCTGGACGGCGTTGACCAGGCCGTCGTAGGTGGGCTTCGCGTCGAGGGAATCGATCGCGATCAGCTCGCCCGGGGCCACCGAGACGTCCTCGCGCAGGCGGTCCTTCTGGTTCGGCTTGTCGCCGAGGACCGCGTCGAAGGAGGCCATCGCGATCGGGACCAGGTCGGGGTGGGCGACCCAGGAGCCGTCGAAGCCGTCGTTCGCCTCGCGGTCCTTGTCGGCCTTGACCTTCTCGAACGCGACCTTGTTGACCTCGGCGTCCTTGCGGGACGGGATGAAGGCCGCCATGCCGCCGATGGCGTGCGCGCCGCGCTTGTGGCAGGTGCGGACGAGCAGCTCGGTGTAGGCGCGCATGAAGGGGGCCGTCATGGTGACCGCGTTGCGGTCCGGCAGGACGAACTTCTCGCCGCCGTCGCGGAAGTTCTTCACGATCGAGAACAGGTAGTCCCAGCGGCCCGCGTTGAGGCCCGCCGCGTGGTCCTTGAGCTCGAAGAGGATCTCTTCCATCTCGTAGGCCGCGGTGATGGTCTCGATGAGGACGGTCGCGCGGACGGTGCCCTGCGGGATGCCGACGTAGTCCTGGGCGAAGACGAAGATCTCGTTCCAGAGGCGTGCCTCCAGGTGCGACTCCGTCTTCGGCAGGTAGAAGTACGGGCCCTTGCCGAGGTCGATCAGGCGCTTCGCGTTGTGGAAGAAGTAGAGGCCGAAGTCCACGAGGGAGCCCGAGGCGGGGCCGCCCTCGAAGCTGAGGTGGCGCTCCTCCAGGTGCCAGCCGCGCGGCCGCATGACGACGGTGGCGAGCTGGTCGGCGGGCTTCAGGGCGTACGCCTTGCCCGTGCGCGGGTCGGTGAAGTCGATGCGGCGCTCGTAGGCGTCGATGAGGTTGAGCTGGCCGAGGACGACGTTTTCCCAGGTGGGAGCCGAGGCGTCCTCGAAGTCGGCGAGCCAGACCTTGGCGCCCGAGTTGAGGGCGTTGATGGTCATCTTGCGGTCCGTCGGACCGGTGATCTCCACGCGGCGGTCGTTCAGCGCGGCCGGGGCCGGCGCGACCTTCCAGTCTCCCTCGCGGACCTGTGCGGTGTCCGGGAGGAAGTCGAGGGTGGAGGTCCGGGCGATCTCGGCGCGCCGCTCGCCGCGTCGGGCGAGGAGCTCGGCGCGGCGGGGGGCGAACCGCCGGTGGAGCTCGGCCACGAAGGCGAGGGCCGCTTCGGTGAGGACTTCGTCCTGCCGGGGCAGGGGCTCGGCGTCGACGATGGCCAGCGGGGACGGCGCTGGTGCGGACATATCTGTCACTCCTTCAGCGGCGGTGCCTGGCGGCCGCGGGGAATGCTCGCGCGAGACGGCACGCAGTGCCGTCGGGTGTGGAGAGTTCCGGATAACGGTCGCGGGCGCCGTCTGTGGTTCAGGGCGCTTCTGACCAGTGGATAGTAATTTCCTCATGGTGGAAGTTCAATGGTTTGTTGATGTCGAGATTCTCTGAGTCGACAGATTCCGACCACCCGTGGCCCTCGGTGCCATAACGGTCACAGCCCGCTCAAGTGACGCTCGGGCGTTCCTCAAGCGAGACGTGCCAGGTCGGGCGGGGTGTCGATGTCGAAGGGGGCGGCGACGTCCCCGCACTCCACCAGCATGACCTCGTCCGCGTGCTCCCTCAGATGGACCCGCGCGCCCCGGTCCCCGGTCGCCGTCGCCGCGATGTCCGGCCAGCGGTCCGCCCCGAACAGCACGGGATGGCCCCGCTCCCCGTCGTACGAGGCGGCCACCAGGCTCGACGGGGAGCGGTACGCCTCCCGTACCCGGGCCACCGCCTCCGCTCCGATGCCCGGCTGGTCCACCAGCGAGACCAGGGCCGCGCCGGCCCCCGTCCCGGCCAGGGACGCGAGGCCGACCCGCAGGGAGGAGCCCATGCCCTCGGCCCAGTCCGGGTTGTCCACCACCACGCAGCCGCCCAGATCGGCCCGCTCCCGGACCTCGCCGGCCGAGGCGCCCAGCACCACGTGCACCGGATCGCAGCCGGCCTCGCGCAGCACGCGCACGGCGTTCTCGACGAGCGGCCGGCCACGGTAGGGGAGCAGGGCCTTCGGCCGCCCCCCGAGCCGGCGGCCGCCGCCGGCGGCCAGGAGCAGACCGGCGATCACCGCCGCCGTGCCCGCGCCCTCCGCGCCGGTCAGTGGGGCTGTGGAACGGTCGGGGCCGCCGGGGCCGCGGCCGGGGTCCTGCTCTGTTTCTGCTGACATGGCTGCGATTCTCGCTCCTCGCCCGCGCCCCGCGGCCGCCGCGCCAGGAGGGCGCCCACGGCGGCCAGGGCCGCCCCGATCCGCAGCGGCCGGGAGATCCGGTTCTCGGCACGCAGCAGCAGGGCACGTTCGTCACGGTCGGTGAACACCTCGTACGGCATGCCGGTTTCTCCTTGCCAATCGCGGGCCAATACGGCGAGTCTGGACCTCGATTGGCCTGGCAGGCAGAGCCAATCGGGGGAGGTTGGCATGGCATACGGGCGAGTGGTCCAGACGGCGGACAGGATGATCGGCAGCCGCCAGCTCGCGGCGATGCTCCCGGCCGAGGTACGCGCCCGCCCCGGCTACCGCTCCCTCGCCGACGCCCTGCGCACCCTGATCCTCGACGGCCGGATCGCCCTGCACGTGCGGCTGCCCGCCGAGCGCGAGCTGGCCGAGGGGGTCGGAGCCAGCCGCGCCACCGTCACCGCCGCCTACGACCTGCTCCGCGAGAGCGGCTACGTCCGCAGCCGCCGCGGCTCCGGCACCTGGACCGAGCTCCCCGACGGCCACCGCCCGGTCGGCGCCCACGCCATCGTCGGCGCGGGCGGCTTCAACGCCGACGGCGACCCCGGCATCGACCTCGCCATCGCCGCCATGGGCGCCCCCGAGGGAAGCCTCACCGAGGCCCTGGCCTGGGCCGCGCCCCGGCTACCCGCGCTCGCCCGCAACCCCGGCTACCACCCCTTCGGCCTGCCCGACCTGCGCGAGGCCGTCGCGGACCGCTTCACCCGGCGCGGCCTGCCCACCCGCCCCGAGCAGATCCTGGTCACGGCCGGGGCCCAGCAGGCCTTCGCCCTGGTCATCAGCCTGCTCTGCCGCCCCGGTGACCGGGTGGTCACCGAGAACCCGACCTACGCCAACGCCCTCGACGCCCTGCGCCACGCCAGGCTGCGCACCGGCTCCTTCGCCGTCTCCGACCGGGGCTGGGACATGGACGTCGCCGAGTCCACGCTCGGGCAGACCGTACCCAGGCTCGCGTACGTGATCCCCGACTTCCACAATCCGACGGGCGCCCTGATGCCCGAGCCGCAGCGGCTGCGGCTGCTCGCCGCGACCCGGGCCGCCGGCACCTGGCTGGTGGTCGACGAGACCATCGCCGACATCGCGCTGGACGTGCCCGCGCCCCCGCCGCTGGCCTCCCTCGGCGGGCGCAGCGGCGCCGACCACGTGATCACCATCGGCTCGCTCAGCAAGACCCACTGGGGCGGCCTGCGGGTCGGCTGGATCCGGGCCACCGCCAAACTGGTCACCGAGCTGGCGGCCGTCCGCGTGTCCGCCGACATGACCGGCTCCGTGCTCGACCAGGTGGTCGCCCTGCCCCTGATGGAGCGGCTGGACCGGGCCCTGCCGGCCCGGCTCGCACAGCTGCGGATCCAGCGCGCGGCCCTGGCCCAGTCCCTCCAGCGGCACACCCCCGAATGGTCCTGGCGGCTGCCGCCCGGCGGCCTGTCGCTCTGGGTCGACCTCGGCGAACCCGTCAGCTCCGCGCTCGCGGAGCGCGCCGCCGCCGCGGGTGTGCACATCGGCCGCGGCGCCCGCTTCGGGGTGGACCCGGGCACCTTCGAGCACCGCCTGCGGATCCCGTACACCCTGCCGGCGGACCGCCTCGACCAGGGCGTACGCCTCCTCGCGCAGGCCTTCCACGAAGGGGTGCCGCTGGCCCCGGGGGTGGAGCGCCCGTACTGGGTGGCCTAGGTCCTGTCGTCAAAGTGGCGCCTGGCCCGCGACGCCCGGCACCGCACCTCGCCGCGTTGTCGGGGCGCCCGAGTACGTCCAGTACACGGGCGCCCCTCCGCCTTGCGATGCTTCCCCTCGGCCCTGGCGGGCCTGGGGAGACCCCATGGCGCCGGACGCCGCGGGCCTGACGGGCGCCACTTTGACGACAGGACCTAGCGGACCGGCTACCGGCGCCCGCGGAAGTACGCGTTCGACGCCGGCCGGAACATCAGGGCCACGGCCGTCAGGACCGCCCCCACGTGCAGGGCCCGGCTCGCCCCGAAGAGCCAGTCCAGCGCGCCCGCCCGGGCCAGCGCGTCGACGGGCGAGCCGCCGTCGAGCAGGTACCCGCGGGGCTGTACGACCATCGGGGCTCGCTTCCGGGGTCGGGTACGGCGACCCCCCGATGCTCGCCCCGCCACCCCGGCGGGCACCCGCCTGCCGGCCGGTGGGGCGGGGCGGGGGACAGCCCCCTTGCGCGGTCCCCTACGGCGTACGGATCAGGCGGCGGGTCGCGGCCGCCGCGACCGCCGACGTGCGGGAGTCCACGCCGAGCTTGGCGTAGATGTGCACCAGGTGGGACTTGACCGTGGCCTGGCTGAGGAACAGCTTCTTGGAGATCTGCAGGTTCGAGAGCCCGTCCGCGACCAGCTGGAGCACCTCCAGCTCCCGCTTCGTGAGCGCCTCCGCCGGGGTGCGCATGCGGTCCATCAGCCGCAGGGCCACCGCCGGGGCCAGCGCCGACTGGCCGGCCGCGGCCGTGCGGACCGCCGCCGCCAGCTCCTCCGGCGGGGCGTCCTTCAACAGGTAGCCGGAGGCGCCCGCCTCGACTGCGGCCAGGATGTCCGCGTCCGTGTCGTAGGTGGTCAGGACCAGCACCCGGGGGCCGCCGGGCCGCGCCGTGATCGCCGCCGTGGCCGCCGAGCCGTGCATTCCGGTCCCGAACTGGAGGTCCATCAGCACCACGTCCACCGGCTCGGACGCGGCCAGTTCCACGGCCCGCTCCGCCGTCGCGGCCTCGGCGACCACCGCGAAGTCCGGTTCGGTGTCCAGTACGGCCCGCAGCCCGGCCCGCACCACCGGGTGGTCGTCGGCGAGCAGGAGACGGATGGTCACGGTGCCTCCACGGGCAACGGCAGGGTGACGGCCACGGCGGTGCCCTGGCCCGGGGCGGACTCGACGGTGAACAGCCCGCCCAGCGTCTCGGCCCGGGCGCGCATCGCCGGCAGACCGAAGCCGCCCCCGTCCGAGGCGGCCGCGGACGCCGAGGCCGGGTCGAAGCCCCGCCCGTCGTCGACCACGTCCAGGGTGACCGAGGTGTCCATGAAGGTCAGGGTGATCCCGGCGCGTCCGGCCCCCGCGTGCCGCACCACATTGGCCAGCGCCGACTGCGCGATCCGCAGCAGCGCCACCTCGTACGGGGTGGGCAGCTCCCGGGGCGTGCCGCTCACCGAGAACCGCACGAGCGGGCCGGGTGCCCCCGAGCAGAGCCGCTCCAGCGCCCCCGCCAGGGAGCCGTGCTCCAGGTCGGGGGGCGTCAGGGCCCGTACGAAGCGACGCGCCTCGGCGAGGTTCTCCTGCGCGGCCTCGCGGGCCCGGGCGATGTGCTCGGCGGCCGGGGCGTCCGGCGGGAGCGTCCGCTCGGCCGCCCGCAGCAGCAGCTGGATGGAGGACAGGCCCTGGGCGAGGGTGTCGTGGATCTCCCGGGCGAGCCGTTCGCGCTCGGCCAGGATCCCCGCGCCCCGCTCGGCGACGGCCAGCTCGGCACGGGTGGTGATGAGCTCCTCGATCAGCTCGCGGCGGCGCTCGCTCTCCCGGTACAGCGCCTGGTAGCCCAGTACGGTGGCCACCGCCACCGCCCCGCCCAGCAGCGGCCCGAGGAAGGCCCCCGGGGTCACCGCGCCGCTGTGCGCCAGGAACCCGCCGATCGCCGCGCAGGCGGTCACCACGACGGCGGCGATGCCCCAGCGGGGCCGCAGCAGGTGCAGCTCCAGGAAGTACAGCGGGAAGGCGATCCACAGCCCGTCCGGGGACACCACCAGCAGCGCCACCCACACGGCGGCCAGGGAGCCCAGCCACAGCGCCGAGGCGGCCGTCGAGCGCCCCACGGCGGGAACCAGCACCCCGGCCGCGTAGACGGCGGCCAGCAGCGCGCAGACGCCGACCACCCACCCGGCCTCCGGCGCGGAGTCGGCGACGGCCCGCCCGGCGGCCAGCGCGAGCAGCCCCGCCAGCAGGGCGTGCAGGCACAGCCGCAGGACGCGGGAGACGGGGGTCGGGGAGCGGAAGCCGGCGCCGGGGGGCGCACCGGCACGGGCACGGGCGTCGGCGCGGTCGCGGGCGCGGGAAGTGACAGACATGGCCCGACCAGCGTAAGTCGACGGCCCGGACCCCCGGTCAACCAAAAGTTCGATGTCGGGATGCCACCTTCGATACCAGGATCCCTACCGTGGCGCGATGCCCGGTGCCCACGTGGAAGACCAAGGTGGGGGACATGTTCGTCGCATGGAGAGATCTACGGTTCGCCAAGGGCCGCTTCGCCCTCATGGGCTCGGTCGTACTACTGATCACGCTGCTCGTCGGCCTGTTGTCCGGGCTCACGTCAGGCCTGGCCCGGGAGAACATCTCGGCCATCACCGGCCTGCCCGCCGGCCGGCTGGCCTTCGCAGCGCCCACCGGGGACCAGAAGGTCTCCTTCACCGGCTCCCAGCTGCCCGAGAGCGCCTGGCGCGACTGGCGGGCCAAGCCCGGCGTGACGATGGCGGAACCGCTCGGCATCCGCACCACCAACGCCGTCTCGGGTGAGCGGACCGCCGCCGTCTCCGCCTTCGGCGTCGAGCCCACCGGCCGGCTCGCGCCCGCCGGGGCCGGGCTGGGCCAGGGGAAGGTGGTCCTCACCGAGAAGGCCGCCCGGGAACTGGGCGGGCTCACCGCGGGCGGCAGGCTGAAGGTCGGCCCGCTGGAGCTGACCGTGGCCGCCGTGTCCGGTACCGCCGCCTACAGCCACACCCCGGTGGTGTGGATGGACCTGAACGACTGGCAGCGCGTCGGAAACCCCGGCGCCTCCCTCGAAACCGTCGCCACCGTCCTGGCCCTCGACGGCTCCGGCGCCGTGGACTGGGCCGCGGGCGACCGGGCCACCGGCACCCTGACGCAGACCATCGACGAGGCACTGGGTGCCATAGGGTCCTACCAGGCCGAGAACGGCTCGCTCCAGCTGATGCGCGGATTCCTCTTCGTCATCTCCGCGCTGGTCATAGGAGCCTTCTTCACCGTCTGGACGATCCAGCGCAGCGGCGACATCGCCGTGCTCAAGGCACTGGGAGCCTCCACCCCGTACCTGCTGAAGGACGCCCTGGGGCAGGCGGTGGTGATGCTGGCGATCGGCACCGGCGCCGGGACCGCGCTGGCCGCCGGCTTCGGCGCGCTGATCAGCGGGGGCGACGTGCCCTTCGTCCTCGACCCCGCCACGGTCCTCGTGCCCGCCGCGATCATGATCGCGCTCGGGGTGCTGGGCGCGGCCCTGTCCATCCGGCGGATCACCGCCGTAGACCCGCTGACCGCCCTCGGGAGCGCCCGATGACCCTCCTCGTCCACGACGTCACGCTCACCTACCCCGACGGCGACGGCCGCCTCACGGCCCTCGACCACGTGTCCCTGGAGGTTCCGGCCGGGACCCTGACCGCGATCGTGGGGCCGTCCGGCTCCGGCAAGTCCAGCCTGCTGGCCGTCGCCGCCACCCTGGTCACCCCGGACTCCGGCGCGGTCGTCGTCGCGGGCCGGGAGACCACCCGGATGGGTGCCGCCGAGAAGTCGGCCCTGCGCCGCGAGAAGATCGGCATCGTCTTCCAGCAGCCGAACCTGCTGGCCTCGCTGACCGCCGTCGAACAGCTCCAGGTGATGGCCCACCTCTCCGGCCGGCCCCCGCGGGAGCTGCGCCGCAGGGCCGTGGAGCTGCTGGACGCGGTCGGCCTGGCGGACAAGGCCGACAGGCGGCCCCACGAGCTCTCGGGCGGCCAGCGCCAGCGCGTCAACATCGCCCGCGCGCTGATGAACGAGCCCACCGTGCTGCTGGTCGACGAGCCCACCAGCGCCCTGGACCACGAGCGCGGCGCGGCCGTGCTCGACCTGCTGGTCACGCTCACGCGCGAGCGGTCCACCGCCACGGTGCTGGTCACGCACGACCACGCCCACCTGGACCGGATGGACCGCGCCGCGACCATCACGGACGGCCGCCTGGTCCAGAGGCCGGACCCGGTCGCCGCGGCGTAGCCGCCGAAGCCGTCGCGCGGCCGTTCCTCAGCGGCCGATCGGGGTGCCGCGCAGGAGTTCGAGGCGCTGGCCGGCCAGCTCCAGATGGCGGGGGTCGAGCGAGGGCAGGGCCCGCAGGAGCCGCAGGAGCTCCGGGCCCGCCTCGGCGGCCGCCGCCCGGTCCTTGAGCTGGGTCCAGCAGTACAGGGCGCCCGTGGCGGCGCCCTCGACCTCGGGGGCGTCGGGGGACTGGCGGGCCAGCCGGGTCACCCCGACTCCGGTCCACAGCCGGGTCGCGAGCCGGAAGTCGCCCGCCATGCGGGCGAGGTCGGCGCGGATCTCCGCCCAGTGGATCGCCTCCGGCGAGGCGCTCCCGTACGCCCGCAGGACGTGCGCCTCCCACGCCCGCGCGAGCGCGTCCGCCTCCGGGTGCCGGCCGGCGGTGGCCAGCGCGTGGATGTGCGGCCGGGGATCGCGCCCGCCGCCCGGAAGGTCCCGGGCGCCGTCCCCGGCGGGGGTTTCCCGTTCGGGTTCCGGGGCGTGCCCGTAGGCGGTTTCCCGTCCGGGTTCCGGGGCGTGTCCGGGCCCGCCCTCCCATCCCGGCGCGAGGCTGTGCCCGTGCCCGTGCGCGGCCCCGGCCCCGCCCTGCTCCCGGCCCTCTGCGGCCCCGGCCCGCCCCGGGGCCTGTGCCGGGCGGGCGGCGAGTTCGCGGGCCGTCGGCAGGACGAGGGTGCCCGGCGGGAGCGCGGCGCCGCCCACCGCGAGGGCGTGCAGCCGCAGGTTGTCCGGCCGCCCGGGGCTGCTGCGCAGCTGCTCGATCCACTGCCGCGTGTAGCCGCTCACCCCGTTGCCGCCGCCCGCGAACCCCGGGGGCGCCACCACCCCGTACACCTCGACGGAGGGCGGGGCGGGCAGGCTTCCGTACTCCTGGAGCAGCGGCCAGGCGGCCTTGTCCGCGGCGAGGTCCAGCAGCACGGTGGTGAGCCCCGGCGGCCTCTCGCGCAGCTCGGACCCCAGCCATTCCCACGGCAGGCCGGTGTGGCGGACGCTGGCCGCCGTGGTCCCGGCCAGGCACAGGTGCAGCCGCCGGCCGCGGCGGTCGACGGTCAGCCGCCCCGACAGGTAGACCAGCAGCGGGCCCGGTGTGGCGGCCGCCGTCCGCAGCCTCGTCAGCACGGTGTTCGGGTCGCGGGCCCCGTCGAGGTAGGTGGTGTCGCTGGGGACCGGGCTGCCCAGCAGCACCGGTACGGGAACCACGCCCAGCGCGGCCAGATTGGCGCTCGGCGCGACCTGGACGGCGCGGCGGCGCACGACGGCGTCCCCGGCTATGAGGAGTACGTGCCCCCGCTGCTGCTCCACCGTGATGCTGTGCATGAGCAGACGGTACTCATTCCACGAAGGCCCCGGTGGCCCCTCGCGCGGGTACGCGCTCGGGACGTCCGGGGCCGTTCGGGCGGGGTCGCCCCCCGTGGGGCCGGTCAGGCCGGGTTCTGGCTCTGCAGGGCCACCGACAGCTCGGCGGCCACGCCCTGCAGGATCGGTACGAAGGACTCCGCCACGGCCTCGGTGACGCGCCCCGCCGGACCCGAGATGGAGATCGCGGCGGCGGTCGGCGAGTTCGGCACCGACACGGCCAGGCAGCGGACTCCTATTTCCTGCTCGTTGTCGTCGACCGCGTAGCCCACCGCGCGGACCTGTTCCAGGGCCTCCAGGAAGCCCTCGGGGGTGGTGATGGTCTTCTCGGTCGCGGCCGGCATGCCGGTGCGGGCCAGCAGGGCGCGCACCTCGTCGGCGGGGGTGTGGGCGAGCAGGGCCTTGCCCACACCGGTGGAGTGCGGCAGCACGCGGCGGCCGACCTCGGTGAACATGCGCATGGAGTGCTTGGACGGCACCTGGGCGACGTAGACGATCTCGTCGCCGTCGAGCAGGGCCATGTTCGCCGTTTCGCCGGTCTCCTCGACCAGCCGGGCGAGGTAGGGGCGGGCCCAGGTGCCCAGGAGCCGCGAGGCGGACTCGCCGAGGCGGATCAGCCGGGGCCCGAGGGAGTACCGTCGATTGGTCTGCTGGCGCACGTAGCCGCACGCGACGAGGGTGCGCATCAGGCGGTGGATGGTCGGCAGGGGCAGTCCGCTGGCGGCGGAGAGCTCGCTGAGGCCGACTTCGCCCCCGGCGTCGGCCATGCGTTCGAGCAGATCGAAGGCGCGCTCAAGGGACTGGACGCCACCGCTGGCGGCGGTGGGCTTGGCGGAAGCGTCGGTGGTGCTGGCGCTGGACGTCGGCACGGCGCGGTCCTTTCGGTGCTGGCAGGCAAGGAAGCAGCCTACCGGTCGGTCGGCGCCGGCCCTAGAGCCGGGCCCGGCCGTCCCCGCCGGTCAGAGGGGGTTTGTCCGGTGGCGGATGTCCTCGGGAAGTTACCTGCCCGGCATCCGGTGGTGATAGCTACATTCTGGATAGTGAAATCTTAATTCCATCCTGTGGAAACATCCAATCGCGGCATGTCGGGCTGGGCGGTCCGTCCGGCGGCTCTTGACTGGCCCTCGATCGAGGTGAAGACTCCGTCAACAGAACGTTGAATTTCGCTCTGTGGAAGTAGATGGGGAGGTTCCGGTGGCCGACGTGGCTGTGGAACTGGTACTGCGCTCGACGCGCGTCATCACCCCCGAGGGGACGCGTGCCGCCTCGGTGGCCGTCGCCGGCGGGAAGATCACGGCCGTGCTCGGACACGACGCCGAAGTACCGGCCGGAGCCCGGCTGGAGGACTTCGGCGACGACGTCCTGCTCCCCGGCCTGGTGGACACCCACGTGCACGTCAACGACCCCGGCCGCACCGAGTGGGAGGGCTTCTGGACGGCGACCCGCGCGGCCGCCGCCGGCGGCATCACCACCATCCTCGACATGCCGCTCAACTCCCTCCCGCCGACCACCACGGTCGACCACCTCCGCGTCAAGCAGGAGGTCGCCCGCGCCAAGGCCCACGTGGACGTCGGCTTCTGGGGCGGCGCCCTGCCGGACAACGTCAAGGACCTGCGCCCCCTGCACGACGCCGGCGTCTACGGCTTCAAGTGCTTCCTGTCGCCCTCGGGCGTGGACGAGTTCCCGCTGCTGGACCAGGAGCAGCTGGCGACCTCGCTCGCCGAGATCACCGGCTTCGGCGGCCTGCTGATCGTGCACGCCGAGGACCCCCATCACCTGGAGTCCGCCCCGCAGAACCCGGGCCCCAAGTACGCCGACTTCCTCGCCTCCCGCCCCCAGGATGCCGAGAACACCGCGATCCACAACCTGATCGCCCAGGCGAAGCGGCTGAACGCCCGCGTGCACGTCCTGCACCTGTCCTCCGCCTCCGCGCTGCCCCTGATCGCCGCGGCCAAGGCCGAGGGCGTCCAGATCACGGTCGAGTCCTGCCCGCACTTCCTCACCCTCACCGCCGAGGAAGTCCCCGACGGCGCCACCGAGTTCAAGTGCTGCCCGCCGATCCGCGAGGCCGCCAACCAGGACGTCCTGTGGGACGCGCTCGCCGACGGCACCATCGACTGCATCGTCTCCGACCACTCGCCCTCCACCGCGGACCTGAAGACCGGCGACTTCGCCACCGCCTGGGGCGGCATCTCCTCCCTCCAGCTGGGCCTGCCGGCCATCTGGACCGAGGCCAAGAAGCGCGGACGCACCCTCGAAGAGGTCGCGCGCTGGATGTCCACCGCCCCGGCCGCACTCGCCGGACTGGCCGCCAAGGGCGCCATCGAGGCCGGCCGCGACGCCGACTTCGCCGTCCTGGCCCCCGAAGAGACCTTCACCGTTGACCCGGCGCACCTGCACCACCGCAACCAGGTCACGGCGTACGCGGGCAAGACCCTGCACGGCGTCGTGAAGTCCACCTGGCTGCGCGGTACGCAGATCGCCGACCACGGCACCCCGACCGAGCCCACGGGCCTCCTCCTTGAAAGGCAGAACTGACAGTGGCACAGCGTTCGACTGCACTGGCTTCCTTCACCGGTAACGCGAACCCGTACGGAGGCGGCGACCCGTACGCGGACTACCGCACCGCGGACTTCTCCTTCACCCAGTACGCGAACCTCGCCGCCCGTGAGCTGGGCGCCGGTGTCATCGCCGCCAACGACGAGTTCTTCGCCGAGCGCGAGAACCTCCTCATCGCCGAGGCCCCGCACTTCGACCCCGAGCACTTCGGCCACAAGGGCAAGGTCATGGACGGCTGGGAGACCCGCCGCCGCCGCGGCGTCTCCGCCGAGCAGCCCTGGCCGACCGCCGAGGACCACGACTTCGCGCTGATCCGCCTCGGCGCCCCCGGCGTCATCCGCGGCATCGTCGTGGACACCGCCCACTTCCGCGGCAACATGCCGCAGGCCGTGTCCGTCCAGGCCGCCTCGGTACCCGGCTCCCCGACCGCCGAGGAACTGCTGTCCGAGGACGTCAAGTGGACGACCCTCGTCGAGCGCACTCCCGTCGGCGGCCACGCGGCCAACGGCTTCGAGGTCGACGTCGAGCAGCGCTTCACGCACCTGCGCCTGAACCAGCACCCGGACGGCGGCGTCGCCCGCATCCGCGTCTACGGCGAGGTCCGCCCCGACCCGCAGTGGCTCGCCGCGCTCGGCACCTTCGACGTCGTCGCCCTGGAGAACGGCGGCTCGGTCGAGGACGCGTCCAACCGCTTCTACTCGCCGCCGACCAACACCATCAACCCGGGCCGCTCCCGCAAGATGGACGACGGCTGGGAGACCGCCCGCCGCCGCGACAACGGCAACGACTGGATCCGCTACCGGCTCGTCGCCGAGTCCGAGATCCGCGCCGTCGAGATCGACACGGCCTACCTCAAGGGCAACTCGGCCGGCTGGGCCTCGCTGTCCGTCAAGACGGGCGAGGACGGCGAGTGGACCGAGTTCCTGCCGCGCACCCGCCTGCAGCCCGACACCAACCACCGCTTCGTGCTCGACGCCCCGGCGGTCGGCACGCACGTGCGCATCGACATCTTCCCGGACGGCGGCTTCTCCCGGCTGCGCCTGTTCGGCTCGCTGACGGAGGCCGGCGCGGCCGCGCACGCCGCCCGTCACCAGGAGCTGGGCGGCTGACGCCACCCCGCCCGACGGACCGCCCCGGGGGCCGACACCCCCGGGGCGCGAGCACGCTCCCCCGGGGCGCACCGCACGCGGTGCGCCCCGGGGGCGTGTCCGGGCACCCCCGCGGCGGACACGCGGAGCCGGGTTCGCGCGCGCCGCACCGATGAGCTCCGGGTGGCGGGGGAGTCTGAACCGGTGCACGGCATACGGGCCGGGCGCCGACACCCAAGGAGCGCAGTGCCATGGGACAGCTGACCCTCACCACCTTCCTCACCCTCGACGGCGTGATGCAGGCCCCCGGCGGGCCCGACGAGGACCCCCGCGGCGGGTTCGAGTACGGCGGCTGGGTCGTGCCGTACGCGGACGAGGGCATGGGGGAGTTCGTGCAGGAGGTCTTCGCGCGGGCCGGGGCGTTCCTGCTCGGCCGGCGCACCTACGAGATCTTCGCCGCGTACTGGCCGCGGCACGACGACCCCGCGGACCCTGTCGCGAGCCGCCTCAACCGGCTGCCCAAGTACGTGGCCTCGACCACCCTGAAGGACCCGGGCTGGACCCCCGCCACCGTGGTGGACGGCGAGAACCTCCAGGCGGAGGTCGTCCGGGCCAAGGACGCCACCGACGGGGAGCTCCAGGTGCACGGCAGCGGACAGCTGGCGCAGTGGCTGCTCGCGCGGGACCTCGTCGAGGAGCTGCACCTGCTGGTCTTCCCCGTCTTCCTCGGCACGGGCCGCCGGCTGTTCCCGACCGGCGGGCTGCCCACCGCCTTCGCCCAGACCGCCTCGCGCACCACGGGCTCCGGCATCTCCATCCACACCTACCGGCCGACGGGCCGCGCCGCCTTCGGCACCTTCGCGGACTGAGCCCGCGCGGGGACGGCCCGCAAAACGTTCGACCGGGAAGATCGACTCGGCTACCGTGAGCCCGCATCCGTGCGAGCCGCCGCCGTCTCCACTCCCTTCCCGCCGTCGGAGCCGCCCGGTGTCCACCCTCGCCGCCCCCGCCCCCGCCCTCGCTCCCCGCCGGGCCCGGCTCGCTGACCTGCCCGTGCTGCTCGTCGCCGTCGTCTGGGGCGGCAGCTACCTCGCGGCCAAGGGGATCACGGCCCCGCACACCGTGATCGCGGTGCTGGTGCTCCGCTTCGCGCTCGTGCTGCCCGTCCTCGTCCTCGCCGGCCGGCGGCGGCTGCGGGCGCTGAGCCCCGCCCAGCTGCGCGGCGCCGGGGTGCTGGGCCTCGTACTCGGCGGGATCTTCCTGCTGGAGACCTACGGGGTGGTGCACACCTCCGCCACCAACGCCGGGCTGATCATCAGCCTGACCATGATCTTCACCCCGCTCGCCGAGTCCGCCGTCCGCCGCACCGCCCCCTCGGCCGCCTTCCTCGGCGCCGCCGGCGTCTGCGTCGCGGGGGTCGTGCTGCTCACCCAGGGCGCCGGGTTCACCGCGCCCGGCGCCGGTGACCTGCTGATCCTCGGCGCCGCCCTCGCCCGCACCGCGCACGTCCTGCTGATGGCGCGGATCAAGGCCGTCCAGGACGCGGACGCCCTCTCCCTGACCACGGTCCAGCTCGGCGGCGCCGTCCTGGTCTTCGCCCTGCTGGCGGCCCTGCCGGGGACCGGCGACTCGCCCTGGGCGGCCGCCGCCGACTTCGGGCCGGGCCAGTGGGCCGGGCTGGCCTTCCTCTCGGTCCTGTGCACCCTCTTCGCCTTCTTCGTGCAGATGTGGGCCGTCCGCAGGACCTCGCCGTCGCGGGTCAGCCTGCTCCTGGGCACCGAACCCCTGTGGGCCGCCGCCGCGGGCATCGCCCTCGGCGGCGAGCACCCGGGCCCCCTCGGCCTCACGGGCGCGGCGCTGGTCCTGGCCGGCACCGCCTGGGGACGGCGCGCCGCGGCCTGAACGAATGTCCGGGAATCGCCTCCTGGCCGGGTGATCATCCGCCCTACTGTGGCCCGCATGCCCGCCCTAGAGATCCGGGAGCTCCTCCAGCCGCACGGGGCGGCCCTCGCGCCGGGAGCGCTCGCACGCCTCCGCGATCCGGAACGCGGCCAGCCCCTCCCGGCCGTCGCAGGGGTTGGGTCCCTCGCCGCGCACCAGCTTGACGAAGGCCCCCAGCTCGGCCTCGTAAGCCGGACCGAACCGCTCCAGGAACCCGCCCCAGGGCTTGCTCGCCGGGGGCGGGCCGTGCGGTTCCGTCGAGGCGATCGGCGTACGGTCGTCCAGCCCGGAGGAGACCTGGTCCAGCTCCCCGGCGAACTCCATCCGCACGTCGTAACCGGCGCCGTTGCACCGGGTGGCGGTACTGCTGACCAGCGTCCCGTCGTCGAGCGTGAGCAGGGCCGCCGCCGTGTCCACGTCACCGGTCTCCCGGAAGACGGCGGGCCCCGCGTCCGAGCCGACCGCGTACACCTCCACGGCCTCCCGCCCGGTCACCCAGCGCACCATGTCGAAGTCGTGCACCATGCAGTCCCGGTAGAGCCCGCCGGAGGTCGCCAGGTACGCGGCGGGCGGCGGAGCGGGATCGGCCGTCATCGTCCGTACGGTGTGCAGCCGGCCCAGGGCACCCGAACGGACCAGCTCCCGCGCGGTGCGGCAGCCCGCGTCGAAGCGGCGCATGAATCCCAGCTGCAGGACCCCGCGGACGGCGGCCACCTCGCGGAGCACCGCCAGGGTGCGGTCCAGGTCCGGGGCCACGGGCTTCTCGCAGAACACCGGCAGCCCGCCGCGCACCGCGCGGACCACCAGCTCGGCGTGCCCCTCGGTGGCGCAGGCCACCACCAGCGCGTCCACGCCCCAGGAGAAGACCTGCTCGACGGAGGGCGCGGCCGTCGCCCCCAGCCGGTCGGCGAGCCGGGCGGCCCGTGCCGGGTCGGCGTCGGCCAGCAGCAGCGAACCGGCGTCCGGCCGACGGGCCAGCGCGGCCGCGTGGAAGGAGCCGATCCGGCCCGTCCCGATGAGCCCGATGCGCATGCACTCAACGTGGCCCCGTCCGGGGGAGCTGTCAATCTGCCCGCCTCCGTCGGCGGAAGGCCACGATGGTGGCGACGGCCCCGATGGGCTTCCAAGGTCGACTGTGGCGGATACTGGGCGGCTGGAACCGGAATGACCACTTTGAGAATCAGTGGCGGGTATGACGAGGGAAGGGCACGGCGACGTGGCTAGGGTTCGGACAGGGGTACGCGTCGTGGGCGCCGTGCTCGCGATGGTACTGGGAGCCTCCCTCTCGGGCTGCAGCAGCACGGGCGGCAAGCGCGCCGAGGAGCGGGCGAAGGCCGACCGGGCGGGCCGGCCCGCCGTCTCCACGCCGCGCTGGACCTTCGCGATGGTGACCCACGCGGGCGACGGCGACACCTTCTGGGACATCGTCCAGAAGGGCGCCAAGGAGGCCGCGGCGAAGGACAACATCAACTTCGTCTACTCGCACGACGACCAGGCGCAGCAGCAGGCCCAGTTCGTGCAGAACGCGATCGACCAGAAGGTCGACGGCATCGTGGTCAGCCTCGCCAAGCCCGAGGCCCTCAAGGACGTCCTCGGCAAGGCCGTCAAGGCGGGCATCCCCGTGATCACGGTCAACTCCGGATCCGAGCAGTCGGCCGCGTACGGCGCCCTGACCCACATCGGCCAGGACGAGGCGATCGCGGGCGAGGCGGTCGGCACCGAGCTGACGAAGCGCGGCCGCAAGAAGGCCGTCTGCATCCTGCACGAACAGGGCAACGTCGGCCACGAGCAGCGCTGTGCCGGGGCGAAGAAGACCTTCGGCGGAAGCATGGAGAACCTCTACGTCGAGGGCACCAACATGCCCTCCGTCCAGGCCGCCATCCAGGCCAAGCTCCAGGCCGACCCCTCCGTCGACGCGATCGTCACCCTCGGTGCCCCCTTCGCCGCCACCGCCGTCAAGGCGAAGGACGCGGCGGGCAGCAAGGCCGAGGTGGACACCTTCGACCTCAACGAGGCCGTCGCCCGTGACCTGAAGTCCGGCGCCCTCGGCTTCGCCGTGGACCAGCAGCCCTACCTCCAGGGCTACGAGGCGATCGACCTGCTGTGGCTCTACCGCTACAACGCGGACGTCCTCGGTGGCGGCCGGCCCGTGCTGACCGGGCCGCAGATCGTCACCGCGGCCGAGGCCGCCAAGCTGGAGGAGTACATCAAGCGGGGCAGCCGATGAGCGCCGGCACCGACACCGCCGAGGAACGGCTCGCGCCGGCCTCGCACCTCAAGAAGCTCCTCGCCCGCCCCGAGCTGGGCGCGGTCGTCGGGGCCGCCGCCCTCTTCGTCTTCTTCTCCTTCGCCGCCCCCAGCTTCCTGCAGGCCTCCAGCCTGAGCACGATCCTGTACTCGGCCTCCACCATCGGGATCATGGCCGTCCCGGTGGCCCTGCTGATGATCGGCGGCGAGTTCGACCTCTCCGCCGGCGTGATGGTCACCACCTCGGCGCTGGTCAGCTCGATGTTCAGCTACCAGATGACCGCCAACGTGTGGGTCGGCGTCGGGGTGTCGCTGCTGGTCACCCTGGCCATCGGCTTCTTCAACGGCTTCATGCTGACCCGCACCAGGCTCCCGAGCTTCATCATCACGCTCGGCACGTTCCTCATGCTGACCGGCCTGAACCTCGGCTTCACCAAGCTGATCAGCGGCTCGGTCTCCACCAAGACCATCGCCGACATGGAGGGATTCTCCTCGGCGCGGGCCCTGTTCGCCTCGCAGTGGAACATCGGCTCGGTCACCCTGAAGGTCACCATCCTCTGGTGGTTCGCCCTGGTGGCGGTCGCCACGTGGATCCTGCTGCGCACCCGCGCCGGGAACTGGATCTTCGCCGTGGGCGGCGGGGCCGACGCGGCCCGCGCCACCGGCGTCCCCGTGGTCAAGACCCGCATCGGCCTCTACATGGGCGTCGCGCTGTGCGCCTGGATCTCCGGGCAGCACATCCTCTTCTCCTTCGACGTGGTCCAGTCGGGGGAGGGCGTCGGCAACGAGTTCCTCTACATCATCGCCGCGGTCATCGGCGGCTGTCTGATGACCGGCGGCTACGGCTCCGCCATCGGCTCGGCCGTCGGCGCCTTCATCTTCGGCATGACCAGCAACGGCATCGTGTACGCCCAGTGGAACCCGGACTGGTTCAAGTTCTTCCTCGGCGCCATGCTCCTGCTGGCGACGCTGCTGAACGCATGGGTCCGCAAGCGGGCGGAGGAGAGCAAGTGACCACGAAGACCGCGCCCGGCCCGCAGACCGGGACCGCCCTGGTGAAGCTGACCGACGTCAGCAAGTACTACGGCAACATCCGCGCCCTCCAGGGCGTCTCCCTGGAGGTCTCCGCCGGCGAGATCACCTGCGTGCTCGGCGACAACGGCGCCGGCAAATCCACCCTCATCAAGATCATCGCGGGGCTGCACCGGCACGACGCCGGCACCTTTGAGATCGAGGGGGAGGAAACCGTGCTCGCCAACCCGCGCGCGGCCCTCGACCGCGGCATCGCCACCGTCTACCAGGACCTCGCCGTCGTCCCCCTGATGCCGGTCTGGCGCAACTTCTTCCTCGGCTCCGAGCCCACCAGGGGCCGCGGCCCCTTCCGCCGCCTCGACGTGGAGCTGATGCGCGAGACCACCCGGGCCGAACTGCTGCGCATGGGAATCGACCTGCGCGACGTCGACCAGCCCATCGGGACCCTCTCGGGCGGCGAGCGCCAGTGCGTGGCCATCGCCCGCGCCGTGCACTTCGGGGCCAAGGTGCTCGTCCTGGACGAGCCCACCGCCGCCCTCGGCGTGAAGCAGTCCGGCGTGGTCCTCAAATACGTCGCCGCCGCCCGCGACGCCGGTCTCGGGGTGGTCCTGATCACCCACAACCCGCACCACGCGTACCTGGTGGGGGACCGTTTCGTCCTCCTCAAGCGCGGCACCATGGCCGGCAGCCACACCAAGGAATCGATCACCCTGGACGAGCTCACCCGGCAGATGGCGGGCGGCTCCGAGCTGGACGAGCTGAGCCACGAGCTGGAGCGGGTGGCAGAATCAGGACGGGACACCTCGGCCGGCACCCCCGCCGGCCCCCCATCCGACTCCGCCTCCGACAGGGACGACACGACTCGATGAGCACGTACCGGGACTTCGCGCTCTCCCACCGGGGCGCGGCGCGGGGCACCGTCCTGCGGACCGTCGGGACGCGGGAGCGCCGCTCGCTGCTGACCGCCCCGCGCGTCCCGACCGTCGGCATCGACATCGGCGGCACCAAGGTGATGGCCGGCGTCGTCGACGCCGACGGGGTCATCCTGGAGAAGATCCGCACCGAGACCCCCGACAAGTCCAAGAGCCCCAAGGTCGTCGAGGACACCATCGTCGAGCTGGTCCTGGACCTCTCCGACCGGCACGACGTGCACGCGGTGGGCATCGGCGCCGCCGGCTGGGTCGACGCCGACCGCTCCCGCGTGCTCTTCGCCCCGCACCTGGCCTGGCGCGACGAGCCGCTGCGCGACGCCCTGCAGTCCCGCCTCGCGGTCCCGGTCATGGTCGACAACGATGCCAACACCGCCGCCTGGGCGGAATGGCGCTTCGGCGCGGGCCGCGGCGAGGACCACCTGGTCATGATCACCCTGGGCACCGGCATCGGCGGGGCCATCCTGGAGGGCGGGCAGGTCAAGCGCGGCCGCTACGGGGTGGCGGGAGAGTTCGGCCACATGCAGGTCGTCCCGGGCGGCCACCGCTGCCCCTGCGGCAACCGCGGCTGCTGGGAGCAGTACAGCTCCGGCAACGCCCTCGTCCGCGAGGCCCGCGAGCTGGCCGCCGCCGACTCGCCGGTCGCGTACAACATCATCGCCCGCGTCGGCGGCAACGTCTCGGAGATCACCGGACCGCTGATCACCGAGCTGGCCCGCGAGGGCGACGCCATGTGCGTGGAGCTCCTCCAGGACATCGGCCAGTGGCTCGGCGTGGGCATCGCCAACCTCGCCGCCGCCCTCGACCCCTCCTGCTTCGTCATCGGCGGCGGGGTCAGCGCTGCCGACGACCTCCTCATCGGACCCGCCCGGGACGCCTTCCGCCGCCACCTCACCGGCCGCGGCTACCGCCCCGAGGCGCGCATCGCCAAGGCCCAGCTCGGCCCCGAGGCGGGCATGGTCGGCGCCGCCGACCTCGCCAGGCTCGTCGCCCGCCGCTTCCGCCGCGCCACGCGCCGGCGCGTCGAGCGGTACGAGCGCTACGCGCAGTTCGGCCTGCGCACCGCCACGGGCCCGACACCGCCCCAGGAACCCAAGGACCAGCAGTGACACCGCCCACCTCCCTGCCCAGACAGGCGTCCGCCCCCGAGGCGGAGGAGCACCGCCCGCCCGCCGCCGGGGAACGCGGGAGCCGCCGCGAGACGGTCCGGCGCCGCTGGATCACCGCGCTCATCATCCTGCTGCTCGTCGGCGTCCCGGCGGGCTACCTCGCCGTCTCCGCCCAGCAGAGCCGCGCCAGCGGCAAGGACAAGGCGGCCCGGGTCGGAGCCGTCAAGGTCCGTCCGGACTGGCCGTCCACGGTGCAGCGCAGCATCTACGAGGTCCCGATCCCCGAGTCGGGGGCCTCCTCGGTCGGCTACCTGGAGACCAACAACTGGCACACCAGCCGGCTGTACGTCCAGTTCCAGGTCACGCCGCAGGCGCTGGACTCCTTCCTCGCCGACGTGGGCACCAGCCGGGCCGCCCTCACCCCCGGCGTGTCGGTCTCCGAACGCGACGCCAAGGTCGCGGGCTGGAGCTGGAGCCCGAAGCACAAGTGGTCCGGGGTCACCGTCGAGGCCGAGGACCCGCGCCCCACCCGGGACGTCACGGTCGACTTCGCCAACCCGCGCGCCCCCCGCGTCTACGTGGTCTCCACCACCGTCCCGTAGATCCGGCCGGGCAGCCCCTAGGGTGAGCCCCATGAAGCTCACCAAACGGCTGCACTCCTGCGTCCAGTTGGAGAAGGACGGGCAGACGCTCGTCATCGACCCGGGCGCCTTCAGCGAAGCGGACGCGGGCCTCGGCGCCGACGTCCTGCTGGTCACCCACGAACACCCCGACCACTTCGAGGAGGGCCGGATCCGCGCCGCCCTCGACGCGAACCCGGCGGCGCGGCTGTGGACCCCGCGCAGCGTCGCGGAGAAGCTCTCCGCCGCCTATCCCGGCCGGGTGCACGCCGTGGGGCACGGGGACGCCTTCGAGGCCGCCGGCTTCGAGGTCCGGGTGCTCGGTGAGCTGCACGCCGTGATCCATCCGGACATCCCGCGGATCACCAACGTGGGTTTCCTCGTGGACGCTTCCCTCTTCCACCCGGGGGACGCGCTGACCGTCCCGGACGCGCCCGTCGACACCCTGATGCTCCCGGTGCACGCCCCCTGGAACAAGATCTCCGAAGTGATCGACTACGTCCGCGAGGTCAAGCCGCGCCAGGCGATCGACATCCACGACGCCTACCTCTCAGACATCGCCCGGCCGATCTACGACACGGCCCTGGGCAACCTCGGCGGAGCCCCCCACCACCGGCTCGGGGCGGGCGAGAGCGCCGCGCTCTGACTGTCGGTGCCGGGCGGTAGGTTTGACGGCATGCGTATCGCCACGTTCAACGTCAACTCGATCACCGCCCGGCTGCCGCGCCTGCTGGCCTGGCTGGAGACCTCCGGCACCGACGTGCTCTGCATCCAGGAGACGAAGTGCTCGGCGGAGCAGTTCCCCGCCGCCGAGCTGCGCGAGCTGGGCTACGAGTCGGCCGTCAACGCCACCGGCCGGTGGAACGGCGTGGCCCTGCTCTCCCGGGTCGGCCTGGAGGACGTCGTCACGGGGCTTCCCGGCGGCCCGGACTACGAGGGCGTGCAGGAGCCCCGCGCCATCTCCGCGACCTGCGGCGGCGTCCGCGTCTGGTCCGTGTACGTGCCCAACGGCCGCGAGGTCGAGCACGACCACTACGGCTACAAGCTGGAGTGGTTCCGCGCCCTTGCGGGCGCCGTCGCCGAAGACGCGGCCGGACCGCGCCCGTTCGCCGTGCTCGGCGATTTCAACGTCGCGCCCACCGACGAGGACGTGTACGACCCGTCGGTCTTCGAGGGCCTCACCCACGTCACCCCCGCCGAGCGGACCGCCCTGGAGACCCTGCGCGCGACCGGTCTCTCCGACGTCTTCCCGCGCGCCCTCAAGTACGACCGCCCGTACACCTTCTGGGACTACCGGATGCTCGCCTTCCCCAAGAACAAGGGCATGCGCATCGACCTCGTCTACGGGAACGAGCCCTTTGCCAAGGCCGTCAAGGACGCCTACGTCGACCGCGAGGAACGCAAGGGCAAGGGCGCGTCGGACCACGCCCCGGTCGTCGTCGACCTGGACCTTTGACGCTCTCCCCCGTGAACGGGGGAGATTCCCACCGTGCCGCCGCTGTTTCCAGCACGTGCGTAGTGGTTCCTGCTTCATCACCCACTGCCCGGCGTGCCGGGTCTTATACGGGCTCCACAGGCGTTTTACGTGTCCGGACGTCCCTCGGCCACGATGCGCCGTCCTTCACGGCGGATGTTGCGTTCGGCGTTCTCGTCCCGGTCGTGGACTGTTCCGCAGGAGCATGTCCACTTCC